>NZ_JBHXKA010000001.1:0-261686 GCF_042722885.1 Streptomyces sp. NPDC058401 | reverse complement strand
CGGGGGGGTCTGCGGCACTCCCCTGTGCGGGGCGGTCGGGGGGGTGGGGCCGTCCCGGCGCGGGCCCACATGTGGCCGGGGGGCCGGGGGGCCGCGCCCCCCCCCGGGGCACCCCGCCCCCCTCCGTTTGTCTCACCGGCTCACGGACTCAGCGCGTGACCGCCGCGCAGTACGCCGGGTCGGCCGCCATCAGGTGCCGGTGCGTCCCTTCGGCCGTGACCACCCCGTCGTCCAGGACGAGGACCCGGTCGGCCGCGTCCAGCAGGGCCGGGCTGCTGGTGATGACCACGGTGGTGCGGCCCCGGCGCAGCTCGGCGATCTTGCGGGCGACGAGCTGCTCGGTGACCGCGTCCACGGCCGTGGTCGGGTCCCGCAGCACCAGTACGTCGGAGTCCGCGGCCAGCGCCCGGGCCAGCGAGAGCCGCTGGCGCTGGCCGCCGGAGAGGTTCGAACCGCGGTCGCGGACCTCGTAGTCGAGTCCCTGGCGGTGCAGGGCGACGACATCGGTCAGCATGGACGCCTCGACGGCCTCGGGCACCGTCCGGCTGGTGCCCGACGGGTCGATGTTCGTCCGCAGGGTGCCCGCGAAGATCTCCCCGTCGTACGGGTTCACCAGCATGAGTTCGCGGACCGCCTCGACCGACAGGTCCGCGAGGTCCTGCCCGCCCAGCCGCACCGTGCCGCCGTACGCGGCCGGCGGCACGTTCACGGCCAGGATGGAGGCGAGTTCGGCCGCCGCCCGCGGCTGGTAGACCGCGATCGCCGTGAACTGGCCCGCCGGGACGTGGAACTTCAGACCCTGGAGGGACTCGTACCGGACGCAGTCGATCTCCAGGTCCCCGCCGGGTGCCGGGCGGGCCGTCCCGAGCGCCGCCACCGGCGGGGCGGACAGCACCAGGGCCATCCGCTCCGCCGAGGCGCGCGCCATCATCACGTACTTGGGCATGTCCGAGAACAGCCGCAGCGGCTCCATGATGAACTGCGCCAGGCCCACGGCCATGACGAGCTCACCGATGCTGATCTGCCCGTCGAAGGCCAGCCAGCCCGCGGTCAGGGTCACCGAGGCCGCGAGGATCGCGTTCAGGCCGAGCGCGGTGCCCGTGTAGACCCCGTTCACCCGGGCGACCGTGATCGCCTGCTCCTTGGCCTCCGTGCTGACCTTCCGGTAGGAGCGGAACGCCGCCTGGTTGCCGCCGAAGCCGTGCAGCGGGCGCAGTCCCGTGATCAGGTCGGCGACCTTCGCACCGGCCCGCGCCACCCGGGCCTGCTGCTCCTGGGTGCTGCTGCCGATGCGCTTCGACATCACGCTGAGGGAGGAGAGGATCAGCGCCGTTCCCACCATGACCAGCAGGCCGAGCCGCAGGTCCGCCAGGCTCAGCGCGACGGCCGCCACCAGCAGGGCGACCGAGGAGCTGATCAGCATCGGCACGACCTCGACGATGTCGGCGGTCTGGTCGGCGTCCTCGGTGGCGATGGTGAGGACCTCGCCGGACTTGAGGTCCACGTCCCGGGCCACCGGCTGGAGGCCGCAGGACGCGACCCGCACCCTCCAGTGGTGGGCCTCGGTCGTGTTGGCCTTCTGCAGGATGCGCATGCCGTACCGCCACGACAGCGACACCGTCGTGATGATCACGGCGAGCGCGCCGATCGAGAGGACGAGGGCCCCGAGGCTCCGCCCCTTCATCGTGTGGTCGACGATCAGGCCGAGCGCGATCGGGAAGGCCGTCTCGCCGGCCTGGTACAGGCCCATGAGGAGGGTGCCCCAGACCATGGCGCCGCCGTTGCGCCGTACGGCGGTCCGCAGGATGTCGGATCCCGCGCGGCGGGATCCCTGGACGTCAGGAGTTGTCATCAAGGTGCCGGGCAATCGCTTCGGGGGTTCGCAGGGTGAGCAGGTCACGGATGGTGATCGTCGGGCCGAATTCACGGCGCAGGAGTCCGACCAGGCGTACGGCCAGCATGGAGTGTCCGCCGAGGGACACGAAATCGCTCACGGCGCTCACCTCGTCGTCGTCCAGGTCCAGGGCCTCCGCGAAGAACTCGCAGACCAGTTCCTCGGTCTCGGTCTCCGGGCCGCGCTCGCCCGAAGTGGTCAGCGCGCCCAGCGGCTTGGGCTCCGGCAGGGCCTTGGTGTCGGCCTTCCCGTTCACCGTGAGCGGGATGGCGTCGACCTGGGCGTAGTGCGTCGGGCGCAGGTAGTCGGGCAGTCCGGCGCCCACCTCGGCGGCGACCGCCGCCAGGTCGGCGCCGTCCGCCAGCACGAGGTACGCGGCCAGCCGGTGGGCGCCGTCGACCTGCGGGTCGGGCTGGGCGACCGCGGCGGTGAACCGTACCGCGGGGTGCGCGGCGAACACGGCCTCCACCTCGCCGAGTTCGACGCGGTGGCCGCGGATCTTGACCTGCTGGTCGGTGCGGCCGAGGTACATCAGGTTCCCGTCCGGCCGGCGGACCACCAGGTCGCCGGTACGGTACATGCGCTCGCCGGGCGCACCGAACGGGGAGGCCACGAACCGGTGCGCGGTCTGGGCCGGCTGGCCGAGGTACCCGCGGGCGATGCCGACGCCGGAGACGTAGAGCTCGCCGGGAACCCCGTCCGGCAGCGGCCGCAGCCACGGGTCCAGGACGAACACCTCGGTGTTGTCGATGGCCACGCCCACCACCGGGTCCTGGCACTCGAAGGTGCCGACGCCCAGGGTGTTGATGGTGTATTCCGTGGGTCCGTACAGGTTGTACCCGACCGTCCCCTCGGTCTCGGCGAGCCGCTGCCACAGGGTCGGGGTGACCGCCTCGCCGCCCAGCAGCACCAGCGCGGGGCGCCGGTCCGGGTTGTCGAGCAGGCCTTCGGCGGCCAGCTGCTGCGCGTAGGTCGGGGTCACGTTGACGACGTCGATCCCGTGCTCACGGCAGTAGGCGACCAGTGCGGGCGCGTCGCGGCGCAGTTCCTCGTCGCAGATGTGCACCTCGTGGCCGTCGGCGAGCCACAGGAGCTCCTCCCACGACATGTCGAAGGCGAAGGACACGGTGTGCGCGATCTTGAAGATCCGGTTGCCGTGTTCCGCCAGGACCGGCTCGAAGATCCGGCGCTGGTGGTTGATCAGCATGTTGGTGAGTCCGGCGTACTCGGTGACGACGCCCTTGGGCTTGCCCGTCGAACCGGAGGTGTAGATCGTGTACGCGGGGTGGCGCAGCCGGTTCGGGTCGTCCGGTGCGAACGTCACGAGGGGTTCGGCCTCCGGAAGGGGCCGGTCCAGTTCGATCAGTTCGCCGGTCAGCCGGGGCGCGACGGCGCTGACGGTGAGGATCACCTCGGGCCGGGCGTCCGCGACGATCGTGGCGATCCGCTCGTCCGGATGGTCCAGCTCCAGCGGTACGTACGCGGCTCCGGTGCGCAGGACGGCGAACAGCGCGACGATCCAGTCCAGCGTGCGCGGGACCGCCAGGCCCACCGTCTTCTCCGGGCCGATGCCGCGTCCGGCGAGCACGCCCGCCAGCAGGCGGCTGCGGTCCCGGAGTTCGGCGAAGGTCATGCTCCGGCCCTGCGCCACGAGCGCGACCCGGTCGGGTGCGCGGTCCGCGGCCAGGTCGAAGCGGTCGACGACCGTGTCGGTGCCGATGTCCGTGCGCTCCGCGGGCCCGGGCACCGGTCCCAGGCCGGGCAGCGCGCCCACCGGTCCGGTGGAGCGGGCCAGGTCCTGGAGCAGGCCGACGTAGTCGTCGAGGAGGCCGCGGGCGGCGGCGGAGTCGCCGTGGCGGTGCTCCAGCTTGACCGTGAGCCGGTCCCCGGGGGTGACGACCCAGGTGAAGGGGTAGTGGGTGGAATCGTCCGACTTCACCTCGGTGATGCCGTGGCGGGCGTTCATCTCGGCGAGCCCGTCCAGGTCCAGGAAGTTCTGGAGCACGAACAGGTTGTCGAAGAGGGTGTCGTGGCCACTGGCCCGCTGGATCTCGCCGAGCCCCAGGTGCTCGTGCTCCATCGCGTCGACCCGGGCGGCCTGGACGGACGCCAGGTACTCCCCGACGGTGTCCGCGGGCCGGGCCCGCGTCCACATGGGCACGGTGTTGAGGAGCACGCCGACGATGTCGGACAGGCCCTCGCCGTCGCGGCCGGAGACGGTGACGCCGAACACGGCGTCGCTGCGGCCGGTGTGGGCGCCGAGGAGCAGGCCGAAGGCCCCGGTGAGGACCGAGTTGAGGGTGACTCCGTGCGCCTTGGCCGTCTCGCGCAGCAGCTGTGACTGTTCGGCGCTCAGGGCGTGCAGGAGCGCGGGCGGCAGGTCGTCCGAGAGGGCCGGCGCCGGTCCGGCGAGCAGGGTCGGGCCGGAGAGCCCGGTCAGGTGCTCGGCCCAGAACCGCTCCGAGAGCGCCGGGTCCTTGGCGGCGAGGGCGCGGGCGTGGTCCTCGAAGCCGGGGACGGCCGGGACCGTGGACGGCTGCTCACCGGCGAGCAGGGCCCGGTAGGCCTCGAAGAGGTCGCGGAGCACGATCGCGCGGGACCAGCCGTCCCACAGCAGCAGGTGGTAGCTGAGGAGCAGGCCGTCGCGGCCGTCGGGCAGCCGGATCACGGTCAGCCGGATCAGCGGCGGCTCGGCCGGGTCGAAGCCGGTGTTGCGGTCGCGGACGCGCAGCGCTTCGACTTCCTCCTCGGTCGACAGCTCGACCGTGTGGACGCCGACGCGGCGGCCCGCCTTGAGGATCTGGACCGGGTTCCCGTCCTCGTCGGTGGTGAAGCCGGCGCCGACGACGGGGTGGCGGGCCATGACCACGGCCATGGCCCCGGTCAGCGCGTCGGTGTCGAGGCGGTGGTCGAGGGCGAAGTAGCTCTGGGCGACGTAGTGTCCGGCGGTGCCCGCCAGCTGGGCCTGGAAGAACAGGCCGCGCTGCAGGGCGGTGACCGGCGCGGTGCGCTCGGCCGTCACGGAGGCTTCCGCGAGGGTTTCCAGGGCGTGCAGCCAGTGCGCGGTGATCTCGTCGGGGATCTCCTCGGCGAGGGTGAAGGCCGCGTGCAGGCTGCCGGTGGCCGCGTCGGTCCAGGCGTTGACCTCGACGGCGTACGGGCTGCCCTGGTCCCCGCCGGTGATGTGCAGGGCCTGGGACTCGCTGCCGCGGCCGAGGTAGTTGAAGAGCACCTGCGGGCGGGCGGTGAGCAGCGGGGCGGTCTGCGGGTTGAGGTAGCGGAGGCGGCCGTAGGCGAGGTGTCCGGACTCGTCGGGCTGGCGGGCCGCGAGCTCGCGGGCCGCTGCGACGGGGTCGGTGTGCGCGGTGAGCCGGACGGGCGCGATGGCGGTGAACCAGCCGACCGTACGGGTGTAGTCGTGGTGCTCCTCCACGGAGACCCGGCCGTGCCGCTCCAGCTCGATCGCGAGATCGGTGGGCGTCGGCTGGATCCGCGTCAGTGCGGTGCGCAGGGCGCCGCACAGCAGCTCGGTGAGGGCGACGCCGAGGGCCGCGGGGGCGGTGCGCGTCACCCGGTCGCTGGCCTCGGGGCCGAGGACCACGGTGGTGTCGCGCAGCGTGCCGGAGGCGGGCAGCGTGTTGGAGGAAGGCAGTGCGCCGGAGGAAGGCAGCAGCAGGGGCGCCCGGAGGGTGTCCACCCAGTGCCCGAGGTCCTCGGCGCCGGCGGCTGATCGCAGGGTCAGCGCGTCGGCGTACTCGGCGTAGGAGGTGGTCGCCGGTGCGAGGGTCTCCCCGCGCAGGGCGGCGGCCAGGTCGTCCAGCAGGATCAGCCAGGACACCGCGTCGACGGCGAGGTGGTGCACGGTGACCACGAGGGTGCCGGTCGCCGCGAGCCAGGTGAAGGCGGCGACCTCCCCGGTCTCGGGGTCGAGCCGTCCGGCGGCCTCGTTCGCGGCGGCCGTGGCGTCGGCCGTGTCCGCGACGAGGACGGTGGCCGCGCCGGCCGGTTCGGTGCGCAGGGTCCACACGCCGTGCTCGGTGTTCAGGCGCATCCGCAGGGCCGGGTGGGCGGCCAGTACGGCGCCTGCGGCGCGCTCGATGTCGGCGAGGGCGGTGCCGTCGGCCACGTCCACGGTCCGGGCCTGGGCGAACCGGGCGAGGGAGCCGCCCAGTTCGCGCTGGCGCAGGATGATCGGGGTGGGTGCCAGCGGGCCGTCCTCGCGGCGTGCGGGGGCCGGAGCGGAGGCCTGGGTCCGCGGTGCCCGCGTGCCCAGGAGCTCGGCCAGTGCGCGCGGCGTCTTCAGGAGGAACACGTCGCGGGGGGCGATCGGCAGGCCGAGCGCCCTGGCCCGGTTGACCACGGTGATGGCGACGATGCTGTCGCCGCCCGCGCCGAAGAAGTCCGTGTCGGCGTCGGCGGCCGGGTGGGACAGGGTGTCGGCGAAGATCCCGACCAGCGCGGCGAGCGCGGACCCCGTGGCGGAGCCGGTGGCGGACCCGGTGAGGGGAGCGCCGTCCAGCGGGGTGTCGTCCTGCGCGGCCCGCTCGATCAGGGCCTTGCGGTCCAGCTTGCCGTTGACGGTCAGCGGCAGGGAGTCCACCGGCAGGACCCGGCCCGGGACCATGTGCACGGGCAGCTTCTCCGCGAGGAGGGCGGTGAGGTCGCCGGGGACCCGGCCCACGAGGTGCGCGACCAGGTGGTCTCCGCTGTCGGCCACGGTGACGGCCACGTCGACCACGCCGTCGAGGTCGCGCAGCGCGGACTCGACCTCGCCGAGCTCGATGCGGAACCCCTTGAGCTGGACCTGGTCGTCGGCGCGGCCGGTGAACTCCAGCTCCCCGTCGAGGGTACGGACGGCCAGGTCGCCCGTGTGGTACATCCGGGAGCCGTCGTTCGCGAAGGGGTTCGCCACGAACCGGCCCGCGGTGAGGCCCGGCCGGCCGAGGTAGCCGAGGGACACCTGGTCGCCGGCCACGTAGATGGCGCCCACCTGGCCCGGGGGCACCGGCCGGAGCCGGTCGTCGAGCAGGTGGGTGACCAGGCCCGGGATGGGGCCGCCGATGGGGCTCACCTCGTCGCCGAAGGCGAAGTCCGCGTCGGTCAGCACCCGGTGGGTGACGTGGACCGTGGTCTCGGTGATCCCGTACATGTTGACGAGCTCGGGCGTGGCGGCGCCGTGCCGCTCGACCCAGCCGCGCAGCCGTCCGAGGTCGAGCGCCTCGCCGCCGAAGATGACGCGGCGCAGGGCGGGCAGCGAGTCGCCGGTGAGCGACGGGCCGGCGTGCCGGTCGGCCTCGGCGAACTGGTAGAAGGCCGAGGGGGTCTGGTTGAGCACGGTCACGCCGCGCTCGCGGACCAGCCGGTGGAAGTCGAGCGGGGAGCGGGTCAGCCCGTAGTCGGGGACGAGCAGCTCGCCGCCGTGCGCCAGGGCGCCCCACAGCTCCCAGACGGCGAAGTCGAAGGAGTAGGAGTGGAACTGGACCCAGACGTCGTCGGGGCCGAAGTCCATGTCCGGCTGGGTGTTGGCGAGCAGCGCCACCACGCTGGAGTGCGGGACGACGACGCCCTTGGGCTTGCCGGTGGACCCGGAGGTGTAGATCACGTACGCGGGGTCGTGCCAGTCGACCTCGTCCGCCGCGGCTGCGGCGGTGCCATCGGTGCCGGTGTCCTCCTGCGGCAGTTCGTCGCCCTGTACGAGGACCCGGGCGGGGACTCCCGCCCGCTCCAGCAGGGCCGTGAAGCGTTCGCGCTGACCGGGGTCCACGAGGACGGCCTGCGGGGCGGCGTCGCCGAGGACGTACTCCAGCCGCTCGTCCGGGTAGGCCATGTCGAGCGGGACGTACGCGCCGCCCGCGCTGACGATCGCGACCAGGGCGACGACCTGCTCGATGGTGCGCGGTACGGCCACGGCCACGCGACGGCCGGGCCGGACGCCGGCCGCGCGCAGGGCGGCGGCCAGTTCGTTCTTCGCGGCGGCGAGTTCGCCGTAGGTCAGCGAGCGGGTGGCGCCGTCGAGCGCGCACTGGGTGACGGCGGTGGCCGCCGGGTTCCGCTCGGCCGCGGCGTCGAAGAGGGCGCCGAGGGTGGTCGGGGTGATCCGGGCGGGGGCCCGGCCCGCCTCGGGCGCCAGGTCGCCGACCGGGGCGTCGGGCCGGGTGAGCAGACCGGTGAGGGTGTGCGTGAACCGGTTCAGGATGTCCCGGGCGCTGTTCTCGCGGAGCAGTTCGCCGTCGTAGATCAGGTTGAAGCGCGGGCGTCCGTCGAGGGCCCGCTCCACGACCAGGGTGAGCGGGTAGTGCGGGGCTCCCTCGTTGACGAGGCCGGTGACGGCGAGGGTGTCGCCGGTGCGGCGCAGGGCGGCCACGTCGGTGGCCACGTCGAACACCACGAGGGTGTCGAAGAGGGAGCCGACGCCGGCCAGCCGGCCGATCCGGGCCAGCGAGACGTGCTGGTGCGGGAGGACCGCGCCCTGGTGCTCGCGCACCGAGGCGAGCAGGTCGCGCGCCGTGGTGCCGTCGCTCCACCGTGCCCGGAGCGGGACGGTGTTGATGAACAGGCCGACCATGTCCCCGATGCCGGGGACGTCCGCGTCGCGGCCGGAGACCGTGGAGCCGAAGACCACGTCGTCGGAGTGCAGGATGCCGCCGAGGGTGACCGCCCAGGCGCTGTGCACGGCCACGCTCAGCGGGACACCGGCGGAACGGACGGCGGCGTCGACATCGAGGGCCGGCTCGACGGAGGTGTCGGCGAACCGGTCGGAGGGGGTGTGGTCCCTGGCGACGAGCGAGGGGCCGGGCAGCCCGTCGAGCTCGGCGCCCCACACCCGGTCGCTCTCGTCGGCGTCGCGTTCCGCGAGCCAGCCGACGTAGTCGGGGAAGCCGCTCAGCGGGTAGGTGCTTCCCGGCGCGTGGTACTCGGCGAGGAGCGCGCGCAGCATCGGGGGCACCGACCAGCCGTCGGCGATGATGTGGTGCACGGTCTGCACGAGGACATTGCGGCCGGATTCCGGGTCGCGGACCAGGGTGAACCGCATCAGCGGGCCGGTGGCCAGGTCGAATCCGGCGCGGCGGTCCCGCTCGGCGAGCGCGTGGAGTTCCCCGTCGGTGATGCCGGGGCGGTCCAGGGTCGTGAAGGGCGCCTCGGCGCCGCTCTCCAGGACGGAGACGACGCGGCCGTCGGCGAGGGCCGTGAACCGGGCGGCCAGGTTGGGGTACAGGGTGAGCAGCCGGGTGGCGGCGGCCCGGAGGCGGGCCGGGTCGAGCTCGCCCTCCAGCGTCAGCAGCTGCTGTTCCACGTAGCTGCCCGCGGAGTCGTCGTCGAAGACCGAGTGGAAGTACAGGCCTTCCTGGAGCGGGGTCAGCGGCAGGACGGCGCGCAGGTCGGGTCCGTCCAGGGCGTCGACGTCGGCCTGGGTGAGGCGCACCAGCGGGAAGTCGCTGGGCGAGTGGCCGCCCTCGTCGAGTGCGGCCAGGGCGGTGAGGGCCGCCCCGAAGTACCCGCCGATGGCCTCGATGTCCGCGTCGGTGAACATCCCGTCGGGCCAGGAGAGGGTGGTGACGAGCTCGTAGGCGCCGGTGGCGGAGGGTTCGGCGATCGCGTTGAACTCCAGGGCGCGCGGCAGGCGCATCCTCGGGTCGCGCTTCTCGCCGAGCTGCCCGGTGGTTCCGGAGAGCTGCCAGTCGCCGGCGGCGCCCGCGTCGAAGCGGCCCAGGTAGTTGAAGAGGACCTGGGGGGCGGGGGCCGTGAAGGGGGTGTCGGCCAGGTAGCGCAGGGCGCCGTAGGAGACGCCGTTGCTCGGTACGCGGGCCAGGTCCTCCTTGACCGCCTTCAGGGCGGCCGCGAGGTAGCGGGGGTCGGTGAAGTCGCCGGTCGCGCCGGGGTCCACGGTCACGGGGAACAGCGTCGTGAACCAGCCGACGGTCCGCGACAGTTCCGGCTCGATGCCGGCGGCGCCCGCCACGTGGCGGCCTTCGCGTCCGTGGCCCTCCAGCTCGATGTGCGCGAAGGTCTGCTCCTGGCCGCGGCCGCGGCGCCACCGGGCGAGGGTGACGGCGAGCGCGGTCAGCAGGACGTCGTTGACGCCCGCGTGGAACTTCGCCGGGATCTCGCCCAGCAGGGCGGCCGTGGCCTCGGCGCCGACGGTGAAGATCCGGTGCCGCTCCCCCTCGACCGTGTCGTCCGCGGACGGGGCCCGCCGGCCCAGCGGTGCGTCGGGGCCCGGCAGGGGGCGCTCGAAGTGGGCGCGGTCCGCGTCGAAGTCGGCGCTGCCCAGGAGCTGGGTCCAGCGGCGGAACGAGGTGCCCACCGGGGGCAGTTCGATCTCCTGGCCGGCGGAGAACTGGCGCCATGCCGTGGCCAGGTCCTCCATCAGCACCCGCCAGGACACGCCGTCGACGACCACGTGGTGGGCGACCAGGACCAGCTGGCGGGCCTCGGGGCGCCAGACGGCGCGCAGCATCACGCCGCCGTCCGGGTCCAGTCCTTCGGCGGCGAGGGCCACGCAGGCGTCGAGCGGTCCGTCGCTCTGCTGCCAGTGGGCGCCGGCCGGGCCGGCCTCCGGGATGTCGAAGCTCCAGCGGTCCCCGCGGACGAGCCGGGCGCGCAGCATGTCGTGCCGGGCGACGACGGAGTCGAGGACCGGGCCGAGGGCGTCGGCGGTGAGCTCCGCCGGGGTGTTCAGTACGACGGCCTGGACGAAGCCGTCGATCGCGTCGGTGGTCCGGCCGAGCCACTGGACGATGGGCGATCCGACGACGGGACCGGTGGCGACGTCGGCGTGGTCCGCGCGGGTCAGGTCCTCGCGGCCGGCGACGGCCGCCAGGGCGCCCAGGACGCTGTTGGCGAAGATCTGCCCCGCGGTGACGTAGAGGCCCGCTTCGCGCAGGGCGCTCAGCAGCGAGATGGCGAGGATGCTGTCTCCGCCGAGCTGGAAGAAGTCCTGGTCGACGCCGACTTCCTCCAGCCGCAGCACGGAGGCGACGGCCGCGCAGACGGCGCGCTCCTCGTCGGTGGAGGGCCGGACGAACGCGCCGGTGACGACCTCGGGCTCGGGCAGGGCGCGCCGGTCGAGCTTGCCGTTCGCGGTGAGCGGGAACTCGGTCATCACGACGATGTGGGCGGGCACCATGTACTCGACCATGTGCTCCGTGGCCCAGGCCTTGACCTCGTCGGCCCGCAGCTGGGCGGCTCCGGCGGCCGGGATCACGTAGCCGACCAGGTAGGTGCCGCCCGCGCTGTTCTTCTTCGCGATGACGCAGGTGTGCCGTACCTCGGGGTGCTCCGCGAGGCCGATCTCCACGTCCTCCAGTTCGAGGCGCATGCCGCGGATCTTGATCTGGTTGTCGGCGCGGCCGAGGAAGTCCAGCGAGCCGTCGGGGGCGAAGCGGGCGAGGTCGCCGGTGCGGTAGAGGCGGGAGCCGTCGGTGGCGAAGGGGTTCGCCACGAACCGGGAGGCGGTCAGTCCGGGTGCGTTCACGTAGCCGCGGCCCAGGAGGAAGCCGCCGACGTAGAGTTCGCCGCCGACGCCGAGCGGGACGGGGCGCAGCTCGTCGTCGAGTACGTACAGCTGGGTGTTGGGGTTGGCCTTGCCGATCGAGGTCGACAGGCGTTCGGCCTCGCCGCGGTAGATGACGTGGGAGACGCCGATGGTCGTCTCGGCCGGGCCGTAGCCGTGGTACATGGGGATGTCGAGCCGGGTGCGGTATCGCTCGTACAGCTCGGGGGTGAGCACCTCGCCGCCGCACCACACGTGGCGCATGCTGTCGAGGCGGTCGGAGTCTCCGGCGATCTCCAGCAGGACGTCCAGCATGGAGGAGACGAGGTAGGTGAAGGTGACGCGGTGCTCGGCGATCACGCCGAGCAGGTGGTGCGGGTCGCGTTCGCCGCCGGGGCGCAGGACGACGAGGCGGCCGCCGCACACCAGCGGGAGGAAGATCTCGTTGATGGATATGTCGAAGGACAGCGGCGCCTTGAACAGGGAGGCGTCATCGTGTCCGAAGCCCAGGATCTCGTCGACCTGCCACAGCAGGCGCTCGCTGATCGCCTCGTGGCGGATCATCGCGCCCTTGGGGCGGCCGGTGGAACCGGACGTGAAGATCACGTAGGCCAGGGAGTTGCCGTGCGCGGTGATTCCGGTGTCGCCGGCGGGCTGATCGGCGTAGCGCCAGTCGTCGAGGTCGACGGCGGCGGCGGCCGGTTCGGCGGGGTCGTGCTCGCCGGAGTCGTTGAGCTGGAGCACGACGCGGGCGTCGTCGATGACGACGGCGCGGCGGGCGGCGGGCCACTGCGGGTCGAGCGGGACGAAGGCGCAGCCGGCCTGGAGCACGCCGAGGAGGCCGATCACCATGTCGGCGGAGCGGCCCAGCGAGATGCCCACGACCTGCTCGGCGCCGAGTCCGCGGCCGATCAGGTGGTGGGCCAGCTGCGACGACAGCTCCGCCGCCTGGCGGTAGGTCAGCGAGCGGTGTTCGTCGACGATGGCGACCGCGTCCGGCCGCAGGCGCGCCTGTTCGCGGAACATCTCCACGATGGTCGGCCGGACCCGGTCCGCCGCGTTGTCGTTCCACTCGGCCAGGGTGGTGAGCCGCTGTGCCACGGAGGACGGGCTGATGGTGCCGAGGGGCCGGTCGGGGAAGTCCGCGAGGTCGTCCAGCGCGAGCTGGGCGTCGGCCTGCGGGACTCCGGCGGGGACCGCGAGGGCCCAGCCGTCCGGGGCCGCTTCGCCGGTCTCCCAACCGCTGGGTGCGCTGCCGCCGTTGTCGATCCATCCGAGGACGTCCGCGAAGAGCGTGCCGGGGGTGAGGTCGATTCCGTCGGGGCTCTCGCCCGTCGCCCAGTACGACAGTCCGATGGCACAGGCCTCGGCGATGGTCCGGTCGGAGTATCCGCCGGTACGCCGGCGCACGTCTGCCAGGCGCGTAGGAGAGATCAGCACGAGACGAGCGCTCGGTTCCATCATTGAAGACTCAACACCCTTCCAAGGTACTAAGGTCAGCCTAACCTAAATTAGGCTGACCTAACTAGCGTCTCTCCAGGCCCGCCAGAGTCGCGCGTAGCGGCCGCCCAGGGCCACCAACTCCTCGTGCGTGCCCTGCTCCACGACGCGTCCCGCATCCAGCACGGCGATCCGGTCGGCGGCCACCGCCTGGGTCAGCCGGTGGGCCACGAACAGCGTGGTCCGCCCGGCGCAGGCGGCCAGTACGGCCCGCTCCAGCTCGGCGGCGCCCTCGCTGCCGGCCTCCGCGGTGGACTCGTCGAGCACCACCACCGGAGCCCGGCCCAGCACCAGCCGGGCCAGGGCCACTTGGGCCACCTTCGTGCCGTCCAGCCGGGCACCGCCCTCACCGACCTCGGTGTGCAGGCCCTCGGGCAGCGCATCGACCCACTCGGCCGCCCCTACGGTGCCCAGCGCGGCCAGCAGTTCGCCTTCGGTCGCCTCCGGCGCGGCCAGCCGCAGGTCGTCGGCGAGCGGCCCGGAGAACACGTGCGTCTCCTGGGTCAGGATGCTCACCAGCGCCCTCGCCGCGGCCTCGTCCAGATCGGCGAGGTCGGTCGGGCCGATCCGCACCGACCCGGCCTCGGGGGTCCCGATGCCGGCGATGAGCGCGGCCAGGGTGGTCTTTCCGGCGCCCGTCGCGCCCACCAGGGCCAGGGAGCCGCCCGCCGGGATCGTCAGGCTGACGTCGCTCAGGACCGGTTCCTCGGCCCCGGGGTAACGGAAGGTCAGGCCCTTCACCGTCACCGCGTACGGCTCCTCGCCCGGCGCCCCGGCGGACGCGTCGCCCACCAGCCGGTCCTGCGTGGACTCCCCGAGCACCCCGACGAGCCGGGTCAGGCTCGCACCCGACTTCTGGGCCTCGTCGAAGGTGAACATGATCGCGCCCAGCGGGGTGAACAGCCGGTGGAAGACCAGCGGCGCGGCCGCCACCTCGCCGAGGGTGGCCGAGCCGGTCTCCAGCAGGGCGTAGCCCACGATCAGGATCAGCGACAGTCCGATGAACTCGGCGCGGTTCTCGCGGCCGACGAACCGGCCGAAGAAGTGGAACACCTCGATGCCGAGGTCCCGCACCCGCCGGGAATCCTCGGAGACCTTCTCGCGGAAGGCCTCCTCCAGCCGGTGCGCCCGTACCGTCTCGATGCCGTTGAGCCCGCTGATCAGCGCCTGCGCGCGCTCGGCCTGGGCCACCGCGCGCTTGCGGTAGAGCGGGGCGGACCGGGGCAGGTACCAGCGCAGGGCCAGCGCGTAGGCCGGCAGCGCACAGGCGCCGGCCAGGCCGAGCCGCCAGTCGAGGCCGAACATGCCGACCGTGGCGATGGCCACCAGGACCCCCGCGGAGAACACCGTGGGGATGGCCGAGCGGATGCCCTTGGACAGGACGGCGACGTCGTCGCCGACCCGGGAGAGCACGTCCCCCCGGCCGACCTGCTCGACCCGGGCGCTGGGCATGCCCAGGACGGCCCGTACGGCGCCCTCGCGCAGGTGCGCGAGCAGATCGGCGCCGAGCCGCCCGATCAGGTAGGCGGACAGGGCGGTGGCCGCCGCGCCGAGAAGCGCGGCGGCCACCATCCATGCCCCGATCGTGACCAGCATCGAACGCGGTTCGCCCCGGGTCACTGCGTCTACCACCCTGCCGAGCAGCAGGACGGGGAGCATCTGGAGAGCCGCCCCGGCGACCGTGCTGAGTACGGCGGCGGACGTCAGCCAGGGCCTCGTGCGGCAGTTGGCCGCCACCCATCGGGCCGCTTCACGTCCGGTCGTCGTGCGCAGGGTTGCCGGGGCGACCCGAATGTCCGTGGTGCTCACACCTAGCCGACCGACTTGACGAGCTCGTCGATGGCGAAGGGCAGGGCGGGCAGGGTGGCCTGGGACATGGCAGCACCGGCGGCCGCACCCTCGCTGTCCAGCAAGTAGGACACCTTGTTGGCCTTGGTGACCTTCAGGTTGGCGAAGAGGTCGAACTTCTTCAGCGCGTCCGTGTCGGCCTTGTCGTTGACGACGAAGACGCGGTCGACGTCGATGAGGTCCATGCGCTCCGGGGAGAGCGCGAAGGAGAACTTGCCGTCCGAGATCTTGTCGATCTCGGTCGCGCCCTTGAAGCCCATGCCGGTCAGGAGCTGACCGCGCACGTCGGTGGTGGTGAAGGGGTTGACCGCGTCCTTGTACCAGGACAGGGCGACGGCGGTCTGGGTGGCGAACTCGGGGTGCGCCTTCTTCACCGCGGCGAGCTTGTCCGTGATGCCCTGGACGAGCGCCTTGCCCTCGGTCTCCTTGCCGACCGCCTTGGAGATCTGGAGGGCGTTGTCCGACCACGGAGCGCTGAAGGGCTCCTTCTCGGCCTTGGTGCGGCCGACCGTCGGGGCGATCTTCGACAGCTTGTCGTAGGCGGCCTGGTCGATCTCGGAGTAGACCGCGATGATCAGGTCGGGGCGCAGGGCCGCGATCTTCTCGAAGTTGGGGCCGGCGTCACCGTTGTTCATGATGACCTCGGGCTTGGTCTCGCCCCACTTGTCCTTCACCCACGGCCACTGGGTGTTGATGTCGGGGCTCTGGCCCGCCGGGTTCGGGTACTGGTCGACCATGCCGACCGGCTTGATGCCGAAGGCGAGGACGTTCTGGTCGTCGGTGTAGCCGACGGTGACGACCCGCTGGGGGGCCTTCTTGACCTCGGTGGAGCCGAAGAAGTGCTCGACGGTGACCGGGAAGGCGCCGGTCGCGGCCGGGGCGCCGGCGTTGTCGTCCTTCTTCGCGTCCTTGTCGGCCGCGTCGGAACCGCACCCAGCAAGGAGGCCTACACCGAGGGCCGCGGCGGACACGGTTGCCGCCAGCTGCCGCCAGGGCTTCATACGTGTCGTTCGGTCGAGGAGCATGCGGGATCCCTTGCTTTCGTGCTGTCCACTGCGGCCCCACTTAGGGCAGGCAAACCGTACCCCGGGGAAGTGAGGTAAGCCTAGCCTAAGTTATGAGTATCTCGTTTCAGCTGCCCGCACTTTGACTTCCCACACTCTGGACGTGCGTGCGCCCGATCGGCACCACGAGCGGACGGTCGCCCACCGGATCGTCGATCACCATGGCACGCAGACCGAACGCCTCGTGCAGCAGCTCGGCGGTCAGCACCTCGCGCGGGTGACCCTGCGCCAGGACCGAACCGGCCTTCATCACGATCAGGTTGTCGCTGTAGCGCGCGGCCAGGTTGAGATCGTGCAGCACCATGACCACGGTGCATCCCGACTCGTGCAGGTCGTCGACCAGGTCGAGCACGTCGACGGCGTGCGCCAGGTCCAGGTAGGTGGTGGGCTCGTCGAGCAGCAGCAGGTCGGTGCCCTGAGCGAGGGTCATCGATATCCACACGCGTTGACGCTGCCCCCCGGAGAGCGCGTCCACGGGACGGTCGGCCAGATCGGCCACCCCCGTCATGGCCAGCGCCCGCTCCACCACGGAGGCGTCGTCCGAGGACCACTGGCGCAGCCAGCTCTGGTGCGGGTGCCGGCCCCTGGCCACCAGGTCGGCCACGGTCAGGCCCTCGGGCGCGACCGGCGCCTGGGGCAGCAGGCCGAGCTTCTTCGCCACGTCCCTGGTCCGCAGCCGGCCGATGTCCTCGCCGTCCAGGACCACGGTTCCGCTGGTCGGCTTGAGCAGCCGCGACAGGGTCCGCAACAGGGTGGACTTGCCGCACCCGTTGGGGCCGATGATCGTGGTCACCACGCCCGGCGGGATCGTCACGTCGAGCGCGTCGATGACGGTCCGGTCGCCGTACCCGACCGTGACGCCCTTGGCCGCCAGCCGCGGGACCTCATCGGCCCCGGACTCGATCTCGGTGATGTACTGAGCGACCACGGCTCCCCCTCTATTAGGCTTGCCTAACCTTTCTATCACCTAGCGACGGTTGGCCCGCACCAGGAGGTAGATGAGGAAGGGGCCGCCGATCGCGGCGGTGACCACGCCGACCGGCAGGGTGACCGGCAGGGCCGTACGGGCGACCAGGTCCGAGCCGAGCAGCAGCAGCGCCCCGACCACGGCGGAGGCAACCAGCGGCGGCGTGGGGGACTTCGTCAGACGGATCGCCACCTGCGGCGCCACCATGGCGACGAACGGGACCGGGCCCGCGGCGCTCACCGCGAAGCCCGCCAGGAGCACCGCGCACAGCAGCAGGACGGCCCGTACCAGCGAATACCGCACGCCGAGGCCCGCGGCCACGTCGTCGCCGAAGTGCAGCGGCTTGAACTGGAAGGCGACGCACGCGACCACGGCCGCGAGGGCGAGGGTGCCCCAGAGGGCCACCCAGACCTCGTCCCACGAGCGGTTGTCCAGGGAGCCGACCAGCCAGGCCTGGGCCCGCGCCACGTCCCTGATGTCGGCGGTGACGAGCAGCCAGGTCGTGATGGCCTCCATCGCGGCGCTCACGGAGAGGCCGATGAGGATGAGCCGGAAGCCGTCGACCCCGCGCCGCCACGCCATGAAGTAGACCAGCAGGCCCGTGAGGAGGCCGCCCGCGAGCGCCGCACCGGACAGCCCCACGGAGCTCATGACCGCGGCCGAGGCCCCGCCCGACACGGTCACCAGGAACACCGCGACCGCGCTGGCGCCCCCGGTGATGCCCAGGATGTCCGGACTGGCCAGCGGATTGCGGGCGATGGACTGGGTGATGGCCCCGGACATGCCCAGGGCGATGCCCACGACGAGCCCGGCCAGGGCCCGCGGCATGCGCAGGTCCATGATCACGAACTGGTCGACCTGCTCGCCCCCGCCGAAGAGGGTGGCGACCACCTGTGACAGCCCGAGGGGGAAGTCCCCCACCGCGATCGACAGGCAGAACACCAGGAAGGCCGCCGCCGCCAGCACCAGCGTGACCAGCACGATCCTGGGCCGCCAGACGAAGGACAGGCCGCCGAGCCGTACGCCCGGCGCCACCGAGGGCTTCCCGTCGGGCTTCCCCGAGGACTTCACCACTGTCACGTTCATGCGCTCTTGAACTTTCCCCGCCACACCAGGACCGCGAAGAACGGGGCGCCGAGGAGAGCGACGAGGATGCCCGCGTCCAGCTCTCCCGGCCGCACCACGACGCGTCCCACGATGTCGCAGACCAGAAGGACGACCGCGCCGAGAAGACCCGCGTACGGCACCAGCCAGCGGTAGTCGGGCCCGGCCAGGTGGCGGGCCACGTGCGCGACCATGAGGCCGAGGAAGGCGATGGGACCGCACGCCGCCGTGGCCGCGCCCGCCAGCAGCGTGATGGCGAGGATGCCGACGGTGCGGACCAGCGCGATGTTCACGCCCAGTCCGCGCGCCACGTCGTCGCCGAGGTTCAGCAGGTTCACGGAGGGCAGGGTGGTCAGCGCCAGCACCAGGCCGACCACGATGAAGGCGGTCACCGGCCAGATGACGTCGAACCCGACGCCGGCCACCGAGCCGGCGTTCCAGAACCTCAGGGCGTTCAGCGCGGCCTTGTCCGACAGCGCGATGGCCGTCGTCATCGCCATCAGGAACACCGTGACCCCCTGCCCGGCCAGGGCGAGCGTCAGCGGATTGCCCGCGCCCCGGCCGATGCTCGACAGCCCGAACACCACGACACCGGCGAGCGCGGCGCCCAGGAAGGCGAACCAGACGTACTGGAACGGGTCGGTGAACCCGAATAGGGCGATCGCCGACACCACGGCGAAGGAGGCGCCCGTGTTCACCCCGAGCAGGCCGGTGTCCGCGATGGGATTGCGCGTGTACCCCTGGATCAGCGCCCCACCGACGCCCAGCGCGATGCCCGCCACGATCGCGAGGACCGTCCGGGGCACCCGTACCGTCCGCATGATGAGCCGGGCTTCGGAGAGTTTCTGGTCGGGGTCCGGACCGGCGAAGAGTCCGTGCCACGCCTCGGCGGGGCTGAGCGCCCGCGCGCCGACGGCGAGGGAGACCAGCGCGGCGGCCGCGAGGATCACGAGGACGGCGGCCAGCCCCACGATCCGCCGCCGCCGGGCCCGCGCGACGACCCGGGAAGGCGCCGGGCGCTCGACCGCGGGCGGGCCGCCGGCAGGGCGGCGAGTACCAGTGGGCAGCACGGACGATCCTTCTCGTATGGGGCAACTGGGTGAACACTACTGCCGTGCCTCGGACGCGTGAACGCCCGGGAGGCACGGCAGTGGGTGGGTGGGGACCGGTCAGACGGCCGGCTGGCGGGCTCCCCCGCCGGTGCCCCCGGCGACCGGACGGGCCTGGTCGGGCACGGCCTTCAGGTTCCGGTCGAGGATCGAGTCGAGTATCTCGCCGACCCGCACCGCGGTGTTGGACAGCAGGGAGGAGGTGATGCCGTGCGTGTGCTCGGTTCCGCCCTGGAGGTAGATGCCGCAGCTCACTTCGAGGTCGGTGGTCACCCGGTAGTCGCGCTCGACCCGGACCCGGCCCTGGTCGTCGCGGTGGCAGCGGTCCGCGACCTCGCCGAGCAGGCCCAGGCCGTCGGCCTGCTGGTACCCGGTGGCGCACACCACGACGTCGGCGTCGAGCACGCTCTCCTCGCCGGTGACGAGCGACTTGATGGCGGCGCGGACCCCGTCGGCCGTCTCCTCCACGCCCGTCAGGCGCGAGACGTTCAGGAAGCGCAGGCGCTCGGTGCCGAGCACCTTCTCCTGGTACGACTGCCGGTAGAGGTCGTCGATGAGGTCGATGTCCACCACGGAGTAGTTGGTGTTGCCGTGGTAGCCCATCAGCCGCTGCTTCACGTCCTCCGGGGCGGTGAAGTACTCGTCCACGGCCTGGGGGTCGAAGATGCGGTTGGCGAAGCTGCTGTCGTCGGCCGGGCTGTAGCCGTAGCGGGAGAAGACGGCGCAGACCTCGGCCTGCGGGAAGCGGCGGTGCAGGTAGGCCACGTTCTCGGCGGCGCTCTGGCCGGCGCCGACCACGATGAAACGGGTGGGCTCGCTGCCTTCGAGGGAGTCGATCTTCTTCAGCAGGTCGGTGTTGTGCCAGACGCGGTCGGTCCGGTCGACGCCCTCCGGCATGACCGGGCGCAGCCCGGTGGAGATGACGAGGTTGCGGGCACGGTGGACGACGACCTCGTCGCCGGAGCGGGCCGTCACGTCGAGGTACTCCACGACGCCGTCCTGCACCACGGGCTCCACGGAGACGACCTGGTGGCCGTACGAGACCATGTCGTCGACCTTGGCGGCGGCCCACTCGAGGTAGTCGTGGAACTCGACCCGGAGCGGGAACAGGTTCTTGTGGTTGACGAAGTCGATCAGCCGGCCCTTCTCCTGCAGGTAGCAGAGGAAGCTGTACTCGCTGGTCGGGTTCCGGAGCGTCACCAGGTCCTTCATGAAGGACACTTGCATCGTCGCGTCGTCGATGAGCATGCCGCGGTGCCAACCGAACCGGGGCTGCTGCTCGAAGAAGTGGGCGGTGACCGCCTCTTGCCTTCCGACGCGCACGTTGTGCTCGCTGAGCGCGATCGCCATGGCGACGTTCGACGGCCCGAAGCCGATACCGATCAGGTCGTGGATCAGTGGTGCGTCGCCAGGAAGAGCCTGTGACATGTCACTCCCATTTGGTGCGGGACAGCCGCCTGCCAGGCGTCGTGTCAGGGGTGGGGAAAAGGGGGGCGTCCAGGCGCACCGGTGACCGGCAGCCGAGTGGAACTTAGGTAAAGCTAACCTGATCCAGGCAGGCTGTCGACCAGACAAACCGGACAACACCCTCGCACTCGGGTCAATCGAGCCCAGAATCGGGGTTGTTGCGTCGTTAGGTAAGGCTTGCTTTACTTACTCCTGGTTATTTTGCTCTTCTGAGGAGGAACCCGATGCGGGTCGTCATGTTCGGCTATCAGACCTGGGGCCATCGCACCCTGAAGGCGCTCCTGGACTCCGAGCACGACGTCGTGATGGTCGTGACCCACCCCAAGAGCGAGCACGCCTACGAGAAGATCTGGAGCGACTCGGTCGCCGACCTCGCCGAGGAGCACGGCGTCCCGGTCGTCATCCGCAACCGCCCGGACGACGAGGAACTGTTCCAGCAGCTCAAGGAAGCCGACGCGGACATCCTCGTCGCGAACAACTGGCGCACCTGGATCCCCCCGCGCATCTACACCCTGCCGCGCTACGGCACGCTCAACGTGCACGACTCCCTGCTGCCGAAGTACGCGGGCTTCTCCCCCCTCATCTGGGCCCTGATCAACGGCGAGTCCGAAGTCGGCGTCACGGCGCACATGATGGACGAGGTGCTCGACGCCGGCGACATCGTCATGCAGCACTCGATCCCGGTCGGCCCGACGGACACGACCACGGACCTGTTCCACAAGACGGTCGACCTGATCGCCCCCGTCACCATCGGCGCCCTCGACCTGATCGCCTCCGGGCAGACCGAGTTCACCAAGCAGGACCGCACCCAGGCCACCTTCTTCCACAAGCGGGCCGAAGAGGACATCCGGATCGACTGGGCCTGGCCCGCCGAGGACCTGGAGCGCCTGGTCCGCGCCCAGTCCGCTCCCTACCCGGCCGCCTTCACCTTCCACAAGGGCAAGCGCCTGGAGGTCCTCACGGCCGTCGTCTCCGAGGGGCGCTACGGCGGCACCCCCGGCCGCATCTTCTACCGCGAGGGCGAGGGCGTGGTGATCGTCGCCGGTGCGGACGCCCGTACGGGCCGGAACCACGGCCTGGCCATCACCCGCGTCCGCACCGAAGACGGCCGCGAGCTGCCCGCGTCGGAGTACTTCAAGGCCATGGGCGGCTACCTCACGACCCGCGCCTGACCGGACGGGCGGCCCCTGCCGCCCCCTGCAACGCCGGCCCGCCCCGGACGGTCCCCGGGCGGGCCGGTTCCTTTCCTTCTTCCTTCTTCCTTTCCTTCTTCCTTCTTCCTTCTAGAAGTCCCACCCCTCGTCGGCGGCGCCCGATGCGGCGCCCGACGGAGCGGTCCTGCCCGCGAACAACGGCTCCCCCGCCATGCACGCCGCGAGGGTGGTGCCGTCGACCGGGTCGACCAGGAGGAACGAGCCGGTGTGCCGCGAGTCCGCGTAGGAGTCGAGGGCGAGCGGCTCCGCGGTGCGCACCTTGACGTGACCGATGTCGTTGGCGACGAGCTGCCCCGGGTCGGGGTGCTGGGAGAGGTCGTCGAGCGTGAGCCGCGAGGGGATCTCCGTGACGATCGCCTTGACCGTACGGGTGGTGTGCTTGAGCAGCAGCCGCCGGCCGACGGTGAGCGGGGTGTCCGCGACGTGACAGGCCGTCGCCTCGACCTCCTTGACGAGCCGGGGAGCCCGCGGCCCGGCGGTGATCATGTCCCCGCGCCCGACGTCGATCTCGTCGGCGAGCCGGACGCTCAGGGACGAACCCGCGGACACGGCGTCGGCAGGCTGTCCGAGGACGTCGAGTGCGCTGATGGTGGTGGTGCGGCCGGAGGGCTGCACGGTCACCGTGTCCCCGACCCGGAGGCGTCCGGTGAGCAGCTGCCCCGCGTAGTGGCGCTCCCCGTCGTGCCGGATGACCATCTGGACGGGAAAGCGGGCGGGCCTGCTCGCCGGGTCGTCCGCGAGCCGGACGCCCTCCAGGTGCTCCAGGACGGTGGGGCCGCCGTACCAGTCCATGTGCGCGGAGGGCTCCACCACGTTGTCGCCGACGAGTGCGGAGATCGGGATCGCGGTGATCTCCGGGATGCCCAGCTCCTTCGCGAAGGCCGTGAACTCCTCGGTGACCGCGGCGAAGACCGGCTCCCGGTAGTCGGCCAGGTCCATCTTGTTCACCGCGAGGACCACGTGCGGCACCCGCAGCAGGGCCGCGATGGCGGCGTGCCGGCGGGTCTGCTCGACGACGCCCTTGCGGGCGTCGACCAGGATGACCGTCAGCTCCGCCGTGGAGGCTCCGGTGACCATGTTGCGGGTGTACTGCACGTGCCCGGGGGTGTCGGCCAGGATGAACCGGCGCCGGGGAGTGGCGAAGTAGCGGTAGGCCACGTCGATGGTGATGCCCTGCTCGCGCTCGGCCCGCAGGCCGTCGGTGAGCAGCGCCAGGTCCGGGCCCTCGGCGCCGCGGTCGGCCGAGACCCGCTCCACGGCCTCCATCTGGTCGGCGAGCACCGACTTGGAGTCGTGCAGCAGCCGTCCTACGAGGGTGGACTTGCCGTCGTCGACGGAGCCCGCGGTGGCGAAGCGCAGCAGTGTGGTGGCCGAGTGGTCGACCAAGCCGGCGAACTGATCGGTGGTGGAGGTCATTTCTAGAAGTACCCTTCGCGCTTGCGGTCTTCCATCGCGGCCTCGGACAGCTTGTCGTCGGCGCGGGTCGCGCCCCGCTCGGTGAGCCGGGAGGCGGCGATTTCGGTGATCACGGCGTCCAGCGTGGTGGCGTCGGAGTCGACGGCGCCGGTGCAGGACACGTCGCCGACGGTGCGGTAGCGCACCAGGCGGCGCTCGACCGGCTCGTCCGGGGTGGGTCCGCCCCATTCGCCGGCCGTCAGCCACATTCCGCCGCGCCGGAAGACCTCGCGCTCGTGGGCGAAGTAGATCTCCGGCAGTTCGATCTTCTCGCGGGCGATGTACTGCCACACGTCCAGCTCGGTCCAGTTGGAGAGGGGGAAGACGCGCACGTGCTCGCCGGGGGCGTGGCGGCCGTTGTAGAGCTGCCACAGCTCGGGGCGCTGGCGGCGCGGGTCCCACTGGGAGAACTCGTCGCGCAGGGAGAAGACGCGCTCCTTGGCGCGGGCCTTCTCCTCGTCGCGGCGCCCGCCGCCGAAGACCGCGTCGAACTTCTCCTGCCGGATCGCCTCCGTCAGCGGGACGGTCTGGAGCGGGTTGCGGGTGCCGTCCGGGCGTTCCTTGAGCAGGCCGCGGTCGATGTAGTCCTGCACGGAGGCCACGTGCAGCCGCAGTCCGTGTTCGGCGACCGCGCGGTCGCGGTACTCCAGGACCTCGGGGAAGTTGTGCCCGGTGTCCACGTGGAGCAGCGCGAACGGGACGGGGGCCGGGGCGAACGCCTTCAGCGCCAGGTGCAGCATGACGATGGAGTCCTTGCCGCCGGAGAACAGGATCACCGGCCGCGCGAACTCGCCCGCCACCTCCCGGATGATGTGCACGCCCTCGGATTCGAGCACGTCGAGGTGGCTGAGGGCGGAGCGGTGGTCCGCGAGGATGTCGAGGGAGCTGGAACTCATATCAGACGCCTTTCCACGAGCAGGCTCAGCAGGGTCGCCGCGGACTCGGCGACGCTCTGCGCATGTGCGGGTATGCGCAGGTCGGGTAGGTCCGGGGCCTCGTACGGGTCGTCGACCCCGGTCAGTCCGGAGATCTCGCCGGCCGCCTGCTTCGCGTAGAGACCCTTCACGTCGCGCTCGGAGCAGGTGCTCGACGGTGTGGCGACGTGGACTTCGAGGTAGGGGGTGCGGGAGGCCTGGTGGCGCTCGCGCACCGCGCGCCGGCTGTCGGCGTAGGGGGCGATGGAGGGCACCAGCACCAGTACGCCGTTGCGGGCCAGCACTTCCGCCACCAGGCCGATGCGCTGCACGTTCGTGTGCCGGTCCGCGCGGGTGAAACCGAGCTCCGACGAGAGCGTTTCGCGGAACTCGTCGCCGTCGAGCACCTCGACCCGGTGCCCCTCTGCGCGCAGGCGGTCGGCCACGGCGTTGGCTATCGTCGTCTTCCCCGAACTGGGCAGGCCCGTCAGCCATACCGTCGCACCGCACGCGCACGCGCGCGCCGCCGGCCGGGACTGCATTTCCGTTGTCACGCGTGTCGCTCTCTTTCCTGACGTTCAGTCACATCGGTTCCGGTCAGCCGGGCGAACACGGTGCGCACCGGCACCTGGGGGTCGTCCGCGGCCATCGTCAGCACGGTCAGCCACTGCCGCAGCACGGCCTCGGCCTCGTCGGCGGTGAAGTAGTCGGTGGCGTAGTCGGCCCGTACGTCCCAGCCCTCGCCGTCGGCGACCACGTACTGGAGCCAGTCGGCCTTCGCCGCTGAGCCGCCGACGTGCAGCCGCCGGGAGCGCAGGCCCGGGAGGGACAGCGTGCCCGGGTACTCGTCGAGGACGAGGCCGATGCGGTTCAGGCGCGCGCCGGACGTCAGGCCGCGTGCGCGGTTGGCGCCGCCGATCATGCTGTACGGGACCTGGCGGTGGCGCAGTACGTCGAGGGAGACCCGCTTCGCGGCGGCGCACACCTCGGCGAAGGTGGCGTCGGCCGGGACCCGGTAGCGCACCGGCAGCAGGTCGGTGAGGCAGCCGAAGACCCCGTCGAGCTCGGGCGCACCGCGCCGGGACACGGGACTGCAGATGATGACGTCGTCGCCGGCCACCGCTGCGGCGGTGACCGCCATGCAGGTGGTCATCAGCACGTTCGGGGTGACGCGCAGCGACCGGGCCGCCGTTCGGACGCGCCGCCCGAGGCCGGCGGGGACGGTGGCGCGGACGCAGTCGCACGCGGTCCCCCGCCGGTCCGGCAGCGGACGGGCCCGGGGCGGCAGCCCGGTGAGGGTCGGCGCCCCGTCCAGGAGGCGGGCCCAGAAGGCGAGGTCCTCGGGGTCGATCCCGGTCTCCCGCGTCCGCAGGGCGTAGGCGCCGAGCGTGGTTCCCGGCGGGGAGAGCTTCGCCGGCTCGCCGCCGGTCTCCTCGGTGTAGAGGGCGGACAGCTCGTGGTCGAGCAGGGCCAGGGAGGCGTCGTCGATGGCGACGTGGTGGACCTGCAGCAGCAGGACGTACTCGCCGGGCGCGTAGTCGTACAGGGTCATCCGGGCGGGCGACGCGGTGAGGTCGAGGGGGCGCTGCCCGGCCCGTCGCAGGGTCTCGTGCAGGTCTCCGCCGGGCCACGGGAGCCGTTCGAAGGGGACGGCGCCGACCGGGTGGACCTGCTGCACGGTTCCCGTCTCGCCGTGGGTGAAGGCGGTGCGCAGTACCTCGTGCCGCTGCACCAGCGCTTCCAGGGCGCGTTCCAGGGCGGGGACGTCGAGGGGACCCGCGAGGTGCTGGGCCCAGCTCTCCAGGAACGGCGAGGGGTCTCCCAGGAACTGGTCGGCGATCCAGAGCGCCTCCTGTTCGAAGGTCTGGGGGAATTCGCGCATCAGAGGGGGCGCCTCTCCAGGACGGTGAGGTCGACCTTGCCGTTGTCGCGTCGCGGCAGCTCGTCCATCGGCTCGAACCGGGCGGGCACGGCGTACGCCGGGAGCAGGGTGGTCAGGTGCCTGCGCACCTCCCGCGGGGTCGGCGAACTGCCCTCGACGAGCGTGTAGACCAGGGCGATGTGGTCGACCGTGCCGCCCTCGTCCTTGCGCGCGACGGCGGCGCAGGTGCGGATGCCGGGGGTCGCGGCCGCGGCGGCCTCGACGTCGCCCAGCTCGATCCGGTTGCCGCTGAGCTTGACCTGCCGGTCGCGGCGGCCGTGGTAGTGCAGGATCCCGTGCTCGTCGAAGACGCCGACGTCGCCGGTGCGGTAGGCGCGGTGCTTCTCGCCGGCCGGCTCCAGCTCCAGCTCCAGCTCCAGCTCCGGGAAGCGTTCGCGGGTCAGCAGCTCGTTGCCGAGGTAGCCCAGGGCCACTCCGGGGCCGAGCGTGACGATCTCGCCGCGCTCGCCGGGAGCCGCGGGCGAGCCGTCCTCCCGCAGGAGGACCACCGTCGTACCGGGGACGGGCACGCCCACGGGGATGCCCGACGGCAGGGCGGTGTCGGCCGGCACCATCCGGTGCACCGAGGTCAGCATGCAGTTCTCGGCCGGTCCGAACCCGTTCCACAGCGGCAGGTCCGGGAAGCGCTCCAGGAACATCCGGACGTGGCGCGGGGACTGCTTCTCGCCGCCGACGTAGAGCGTCTCCAGTCCTTCGAAGGCGCCGAGGTCCTCGTCGACGATCAGGTTGAACAGGGAGGTCGTCAGCCACATCGTGTCGACGTGCCGGTCGGCGACGAGGGTGCGCAGCCGGCCGGGCATCAGGTGGTTGTCGCCGACGACCACGACGGCTCCGCCCGCGGTCAGCTGGCCCCAGAGCTCGAAGGCGTACATGTCCCAGGCCGCGGGCGCGACCTGGGCGGCGGTGCGCCCCGGGCCGAAGCCGTCCAGGCCGCCCGGGCCGAACATCCGGGTGACGGCACGGTGCGGGGTGAGCACCCCCTTCGGGACGCCCGTGCTGCCCGAGGTGAAGAACACCATCGCCGGGTCGTCCAGGGCGACGGGCACGGGCTCGAACCGGTCCGCGGCCCCGGTCCGCGCCAGCTCGGCCAGGGGCGCGGGGGCGATCGTGCGGGTGACGCCGAGGGGCTCCCCGCCCGGCGGGCCGACGACGACGGGGTCGTCGAGCTGGGACAGGATCGCCTCGATGCGGCTCGCCGGCCAGCGCGGGTCGAGGGTGGCGTACGCGGCGCCGCTCATCAGCACGGCGAGCTGGAGGGCGATCAGGTGGGCGCCGCGCGGTACCAGCAGGGGGACGATGTCGCCGGGCTTCACGCCCCAGCCGACGAGGCGTCCGGCCAGCACGGCGGAGGCCTCGGTGAACGTCCGGTAGTCGATGAGCTCGTCACCGTCGACCAGGGCGGGGGCTTCGGGGCGCGCTTCGGCGTGCTGGAGCACAGCGGCGTGCACGCTGCGCAGCGGCGGCGCGGGCGGCGGGGTCTTCGTATCGCTCATGCCGCACGCAGCCGGATCTGCTCGGCGAAGTCGGCGAGCTCGTCGTGGTCGAGGAGCAGCATGGGGTCGACACGGAGTCCGAGCCGCCGCTCGATGCGGGCACAGATGCGGATGGCGGCCAGCGAGGTGCCGCCGAGGTCGTAGAAGCTGTCGCGGCGGCCGACCCGTTCGACGGCCAGGACCTCCGCCATGACGGCGGCGATCTCCTCCTCCAGCTCGTCCGTCGGGTGCTCGTACCCGGCCTCGCGCACGGCATGGTTCTCGGTCACGGAATCTCCTGCTCTCAACTGTTGGGCTTCACTTGGCTCTTGGGGTGGCGGGCCGCTATTTCCGGGTCCCTGCTTCCGGGCCGCTATTTCCGGGTCCCTATTTCCGGGACAGGACGCAGAACTCGTTGCCCTCCGGATCGGCCATGACCACCCAGCCGTGCGACCCGCGGAAGTCGGTGAGCACGCGCGCTCCCAGGGCGATCGCGCGATCCACCTCCTCGTCCTGCGAGCGGCCTTCGGGGCGCAGGCAGAAGTGGATGCGGTTCTTCACGGTCTTCTCGTCGGGCACCAGGATGAACAGCACCGTGTGACCGTGCTCGCTGATCACGTAGCACTCGTCCGATCCCGGATGCACGCGCTCGTGCGGGGTGAACTCCGCCATCGCGCACCACCAGAGCGCCAGCTCGTAGGGGTCGCGTGCGTCCACGGTGGTGTGCGACAGGGTCAGGCTCATGCGGACCCGCTCCTTCCGGAAGGGTGGCGGTCTCGTTCAGGAGACCGGTTCGGTGACCGCGGGCAGGGCGGCTTCCTCCGCCTCTCGCAGGGCGCGGGTCGTGACCCGGGAGGCGAAGACGACCGCCGCCGCCGCCAGTCCGGCGCCGCAGACGACGAAGGTGGTCTCCGGCCCCAGCCAGCGGCCCAGTCCGCCGCCGAGGAGCGCCCCGACCGGGACCGCGCCGAGCACGATCAGGCGGTAGCCGGCGGTGACCCGGCCGAGGAGCCCGTCGGGAACGACGGCCTGCCGGAGCGTGCTGACCACGATCTGGTTCAGGGCCGTGGCGACCGCGGCGAGGAACATGACGATCTCGGAGAGGACGATGCCGCCACTGAGGCCGAGGACGACGTAGCTGGCGGCGGGCACGAGCGCGGCGAGCCAGGTCACCGGTCCCCCGCCGATGAGCGGGACCACGCGGGCGGCGATCAGCGAGCCGAGGATGGCTCCCACGGCCGGTACGGCGATGAAGAGGCCGTACCAGGACACGGACACGCCCATCGGACCGGTCACCAGGAGGACGAGCAGACCGCCGGTGGCGGACGAGAACAGGTTGATCGACCCGGAGATGAACGCCACCCGCCGCAGCAGCCGGTGGTTCCAGAAGTACGACCAGCCCTCCCTGATGCTGCGCACGACCTCGCCCGGCGTGTGCTTGTCCCCGGTCGAATCGCTCGCGGTCGGCAGCATCCGCGGCAGCATCATGGCGGCCAGCGCACCGAGGGCGAAGAGCCCCGCGGTGGAGGTGAAGACCATGACCGCCGACAGCGCGAACAGCGCGGCGCCCGCCGTGGGCCCGATGAAATTGTTGATGGCCGACTGGGTGGCGAAGAGCCGTCCGTTCGCCCGCTCCAGGTCGCTGCGCTTCACCAGGCGCGGCGGCACCGTGAGCGCCGCGTTGTCGACGAGCGTCTCGGCGGTGCCGGCGAGGAACACCGCGACGTAGAGGACCGCGATGCTGCGCACGTCGGCCACGAGGGTCAGGACCAGCAGCCCGAAGCCCACCGCGCGGATCAGGTTTCCGGCGACCATGATGAGGCGCCGGTCGACGGCATCGGCGAGGGCCCCCGCCGGCAGGGTGAAGACGAGCCACGGCAGGAACTGCGCCACGGTCATCCCCGCGATCAGCAGCGGGTCGCGGGTCATCGTGACGGCGAGGAGGGGCACTGCGGCCAGCACCAAACCGTCACCAAGGTTCGACAGGCCCTGTGACCACCAGAGCTTGGTGAAATCTCGGCCCAACGTCATATCCGGTCCCCTGTCGTCCTCAAGCTGTACGTCGATGCGTCCGTCGATGCGTCCGTTGACGCGTCGTCCATGTCGTCACGCCCCGGGGCTCAGCGCCGGGCGCCGACTCCGCCGAGCGCCTCACGGATGCGTTCGTCATACGGGATCTGGTCCCGCTCGAACGCGCGGGCGATGTCTTCCAGCTCGCCCGGCAACTGCCGTGTGCCCGCGGGAGAGGCTCCCAGCGCGTTCGACTCGCTCACACCCGCGTGCCAGCGCTCGGTGGCCTTCCAGCTCGCCGGGGGCTCCTTGCGGAACGCGAGGGACTCCGCCATGAAGGCGATCCCCACGGCCTCGCAGTAGCGCCGCATCTCCGCCTCCGGGCCGTCCGTCAGCCGGTCGCCGTCGACCAGGTGCATCGACAGCCCCGCGGCGGTCACCGCCGAGACGATGTCCCACAGGTTCCCGAACCCCATGGCCCGCGACGTGGCGTCGGCCTGCATCGCGAGGTGCGAGCGCACGGTGTCGCCGGGGTTGCGGACCATGGCCGCGTGCCGGCACCGCTTCAGGAATCCGGGGTTCGCGCCCAGCCGGTCGATCGGGAAGTCGGTCGTGTCCTTGAAGAAGACCGGCCGGTCGGCCGCCAGCTCGACGAGCGCGGCCATCACCTCCTCCTGGCTCCCGCACGTGCGGCCCTCCACCTCGGCCGCGCCGAAGTCGCTCACGCGCGAGAACGGCTCGTGCACCACCAGGAAATCGCCGCGTTCGTACATGGCCCGCTCGAAGGCCGTGGACCGCGATCGCGGCACGGACCACAGAGCCAGCAGTTCCGGCTGCTCCGTCATGACGCCACCTCCCTCAGAGATGTCTCGATTTCACCCAATGCCGTTCGAAGGATTCGAATTCCGGCGAGGTATTCGTGGATGAGGATGTGCTCGGTGTCCGTGTGGTCCTCGCGGGAATCCCCGGGCCCGTACGTGGCCATGGGGACCTGCCAGGTCCTGCTCAAGGTGTTCATGTCGCTCGTGCCCGTCTTGAGCTTGTGGCCGGGCTGCAGCCCTTCGAGCCGGATGGCGCGGGACAGGGCGCGGACGCACAGGGAGCTCCTGGACGCCACGACGGCCGGCACCTCGTACACCATCGACACCTCGGCCTCCGCGCCGAGGAGCACCGAGACGTTCCGGAGCAGTTCCCCGGAGGTCGTTCCCGGGGGCGTCCGGAAGGTGAGCGAGCAGGCACTCGTGAACGGCTCGAACCGGCCGTCCCTGATGATCATGCCGACGTCCTTGAAGTGCGCGTTCCCCTCGGCCCCGTAGGTGTCGAGGAGCCGGGCGAGGGCCTTGATCAGGATCTCGCTGGACTTCGGACCCGGGGTCGCGGTGTGCGTCCGCTCCACCTCGCACGTCACCTTGAGCTCGACCATGCCCTTGTAGCCCAGGGTCACCGCCGAGGCCCCGCTGGGTTCCCCGACGATCACGGCATCGGGCACCGGGACGGTCCGGCGGACGTGTTCGGCGCCCCGCGACCACAGCGTCTCCTCCTCGACCACGCCCACCCAGTGGATGCGCAGGCCCAGGTCCCGGCTGGTCAGCGCGGCGACGAGCATCGCCGTCAGGGACCCCTTGGCGTCGACGGCGCCGCGGCCCCGGATCAGCCGGTCGGTGTGCTCGAAGGGCACCGCGCCCGGCACCGTGTCCAGGTGGCTGAGCAGCATGACGGTGTGCGCGCCGTGCCCGACGAGGACGTGTACGTTCCCGACCTCGTCGAGGTGGCTTTCGGCGCCGAACCCGGCGGCGATGTCCCGCAGCCGTTCGGCCAGTTCCCGTTCACCGCCGGAGACGGAGGGGGTGGCCACGACCTCGGCGAGCAGCGCGACGGCTTCGGCGTCGGTCAACTCCTGTTGCGGAGGAGTTGGATGCGGAGGAGTGGGATGCGGAACAGCGGAGTTCGGAACAGTGGGATGCGGAGCACTGAGATGGTGGATCGTCACGGCGAGCCAAGGCCCTTTCCTATGAGTGTTCCGTCCCCGCGCAGGGCTGCTGCGAGGGGCGCGTCCACGCGGCCGTCGCACACCTGCACCGTCCGCGCGCCCTTGTCGAGGGCTTCGACGGCGGCGGCGACCTTCATCCGCATGCCGCCGCCGAGCCGGGACACCAGTTCCTCCGCCTCGTCCCGGCTCAGCGAGCCGATGGTCGAGGAGGGGTCGGTCCGGTCGGCGAGTACCCCGGGGGTGTCCGTGAACAGCATCAGCCGGTCGGCGCGCCAGGCCGCCGCGATCGCGCAGGCCATGCGGTCGGCGTCGACGTTGGTCGGCTGGCCTTCGGCCGTCATGCCCGGAGGGCAGACGACCGGCACCATGCCGCAGCCGTGGACGGCGTCCAGGATGCTCGTGTCCACCTCGGTGACGCGGCCGGCGAGGTTGTCGCGCACCACGCGGACGGTGTCGCCGAAGACCGCGCGGACCGCCGCCTTGCGGCGGGTGCGGACGAGCCCCCCGTCCATGCCCGAGAGTCCGACGGCCACGACGCCGCGCGCACCCAGCTCCGAGACGATCCGCGCCTGGGTCCGTCCCCGCATCGCCATCATGAGGGCGGTCAGGGTCTTCTCGTCGGTGTACCGGGTGACCATCCCGTCCGGGGACCGGAGGGTGCGCCGCGGCAGGCCGAGTTCGCGGATGGTGTCGTCGATGTCCCGGGATCCCCCGTGCACGACGATGATCTGGTGATCACGGCACAGGGCGGCGATGTCGTCCGCCATGGCCTTGCTGTTCTCCTGGAGGCTGCCGCCCCACTTCACCACGATGCGCATCGTGCTCACACCGGGTGCAGGCCGGGAAACGTGAGTCCACACGTCTCCGGAAGACCGAGCATGAGGTTCATGCACTGCACCGCACCTCCTGCGGCTCCCTTCACGAGGTTGTCGATGCTGCCCATCGCGAGCGCCTTGCCGCGGTGGTCGGCGACGATGCCGACATCGCAGAAGTTCGAACCGAGCAGCACCTTCGGGTCCGGGTAGCGGTAGGTCCCGCGGGGGCTGTGCACCAGGCGGACGAACGGTTCGTCCCCGTAGTCCTCGCGGTACATGGCCACGAGCTCGCGCTCGCTCACCTCGCCGACGCCGACCTTCGTCACCGTCTGCACGCCACGGACCTGCGGAGTCGCGGTGACGGTCATGGACACGTCCACGCCGAGCGCCTCGATCACCTCGGCCTCGTGCCGGTGGCCGAACGGTGCGAACACGCGCATCACCCCACTGCGCAGGGCGTGGGAGTTGGCCGATCCGCCGGACGCCCCGGAGCCGCTGCTGCCGGTCCGCGCGTCGACCTGGACCTCGCGGAGCAGCCCCCGGGAGGCCAGCGGGGCGAGGCTGAGGATCGCGCTCGTGGCCATGCACCCGGGGACGGCGACCCGGTCCGCGTCGATGATCTCCTTGCGGTGGAGTTCGGGCAGTCCGCGGACGAAGGCCTGGGCGCGTTCTCCCTCCCGTCGCCGGCCGTAGTAGCGCTCCATGAGCTCCGGATCCTGGATCCGGAAGTCGGCGGTCAGGTCGACGATCTTCGGCGCGAGTCCGCCGACCTCGTCGAGGATCTCCTCCGTGGAGCCGTGGACACCGGCGAGGAAGACCAGGTCGGCCGGCTCCAGGTCCGCCCGCCGGCTGTACCGCAGGCCGCTCCCCCGCAGCGGGGGGTGCGCGCTCTCCACCGCACGGCCGGCCTGGGTGTCGGAGGTGACACCCGTGACCTGGACCTCGGGGTGGTGGACGAGCAGCCGGAGCAGCTCACCCCCCACGAAACCCCTGCCGCCCACCACGACGACGCGCTTCATATCGTTTCCTTCACGTCGATCACCTCGGATGCGCACGCGTCGATGAGCCTCGCGGCCACGTCGACGCCCGTCGCGTCTTCGAATCCCTGGAACTCCACGCGGGAGTTCACCTCGAGCACCATGAAGCTCCCGTCCACGTCCTCGACCAGGTCCACCCCGGCGATCCGCGCGCCCACGGCGGCGGCCGCCTGGACGCACAGCCCGTAGATCTCCTCGCTCGGCGCGAGGTGCTCCACGGTCGCCCCCCTGGCCACGTTGTTGCGCCAGTCGCTGCCGGACCGTCTGATGATGCCCACGCAGACCCCGTCGACGACGATCCCCCGCATGTCCGGGGCGCCGGGACGGATCGCCTGCTGGACGATCACGGTCCGCGCGACCGCCGAGGGCATCGCCGCGCAGTGCTCCAGGACGGCGTCCGCCGCGTGCCGGTCGGTGATCAGGCTGACGCGGTTGCCCCAGGAGGCGCTCAGCGGTTTGACCACGGCGGGGTAGCCCAGCGATTCGATCGCCTCGATCCCCGCTTCCGCGGCCGGCGCCAGCAGGGTGGTCGGCGTGGGGATCCCGCACTGCTTCAACCGCAGGTACGTGGACCACTTGTTGCCGCACACCCGGGTCGCGTACGCGTCGTTCATCGGCCGGGCCCCGAAGGCTTCGAGCGACTCGGCCGCGAGCGCCGCCCGCTGGCTGGAGATCTCGCGGTTGAGCACCGCCATGCCGCGGAAGCGCTCCGTGTCCCGCGGACCGAAGGAGAGGGCGCGGGGGTCCAGCCGGACCGCCGGGATGCCCCGGCGGTCCAGCTCGGACAGGATCCGGCGCTCCTCGTACCGAACCGTGGAGAGGAGGATGCCGAACGACTCCGGCCGCCCTCCCCGTCCACCCCGGTCACTCACCCCAGTCCTCTTCGGGCTCCGGGGCGATCACGAGCTTCAGCGGGTTCTTCGTGTAGATCTCCAGCTCCGTCGCACAGCCGGGGCAGCTGACGATCTCGCCCTCGTAGCTGTCGGCGGCTATCCGCACCGTGCCGGAGCAGCTGACGCACTGCGTGTCCGTGGCCTCTTTTGTTTCCATGTCCTCTTTTCCTTTCTCGGTCACTGCGATTCGGTGATGAACTTCAGCACTCGGCTGAATACGGACTCGGTGGTGAGTCCGCTTTCTTCCAGCAGGGACGCGTGCGTCCCTGGCGGAAGGAAGCCGTTGACGCCGATGGGAAGCCACGGGATCCCGCGGGATCCGACGGCCGCGGCGACCTGCGCGCCCATGCCGCCGGAGGTCCACGCCTCTTCCAGCGTGACCATCCACCGGCAGGTCCTGGCCAGCGTCCGGCCGACGGCGTCGGCGGATTCCGGGTCGACGGTGTGCACGTTGACGACCTGGGCGCCGTACCCCTCATCGGCGAGGCGGTCGGCCACCTCCAGGGCCACGGCCAGGACCTCGGGTCCGGTGGCGACCAGGGCGACGTCCCGTCCCGGGCGCACCTCCTGCGGGATGCCGAGCTCCGGTGCGGGCAGGCCCGCGAAGACCGGCGAGTCCTTGCGCCCGAGCCTCAGGTAGGTCGGACCGTCGTACTCCAGGCACTGCTCCAGCAGGGACACCGCCTGGTGCGCGTCGGCCGGGACGACCACCCGCATGTTCGGCAGCGCGTTCATCAGCGCGAGGTCCTCGGTGGCGTGGTGGGTCGGCCCCAGCCAGCCCCCGCTCGCCCCCGCATGGGTGCCGACGATGCAGACCCGGCGCCGCGGGTAGGCGATGTCGACCTTGATGAACTCGTAGGCCCGGCTCACCGAGAAGGCCGCGAACGTGCAGACCAGGGCGCGCCGTCCCCAGCGTTCGGCGCCGGCGGCGAGCCCGATGGCGACGTTCTCCGCGATGCCGACGTTGAGGTAGTCCATCGCGGCCGTCGGCCTGATGCTTCCCGTGTCGGTGTCGACGACGAGCACGTCGTGCCGTACGGCGAGTTCGGGCAGGGCGTCCGTGAAGGCGGCGCGGGTGCTCACGCGCTCGGCTGCGATCTCAAGCACGGCCGGCCTCCCCCGTCGTCGCCGCGAGCGGAGCGGAGCTTCGCATGCCGGCCCTGACCCGCCTGAGCTTCGCCTCGTCGAGACGGACGAAGTGGGAGACGGCCCGGCCGGCGAGCACGCCCGCACCCTTCGCCTTCTGCGTCCGGCAGACCACCGCCGTCGGCCCCTTCGTCCGGGCCGCCTCGTCGAAGGCCGCGCAGAGCGCCGCCAGGTCGTGCCCGTCCACCTCGACGGTGTGCCAGCCGAAGCCGGCCCACCGGCCGGCGATCGGAGCACCGTCGCTCACCTCGCGGACGGCGCCGGTCTGCTGGAACTCGTTGGCGTCGATCACCACCACGAGGTTGTCGGCGTCCAGGGCCCGGCCCACTTGGGCCGCCTCCCAGACCGAACCCTCCTGGAGTTCCCCGTCGCCGACGAGGACGTAGGTGCGCGCGGGCTCGTCGGCGCTCTGGCGCTGTGCCCAGGCCGTACCGTTCGCCAGGGCGAGTCCGTGGCCGAGGGAGCCGGTGGCGAACTCGACGCCGGGGACGGCCACGTTGACGTGGGTGGACAGTCTGCTGCCGGGCCGGCAGAAGGTGGCGATCTCCTCCGGTGCGATGAAGTTCCGCTCCGCGAGCGCCGCGTAGAGGGCCATCGCCGCATGTCCCTTGCTGAGCACGAAGGCGTCCCTCTCCCTCCACTCCGGGTCGCCGGGGTCGAGGTTCATGGTGTGGAAGAACAGCGCCACGAGGATCTCCACGGCGGACAGCGAGCCGCCCAGGTGGCCGCCCTCGGGTCCCGCGCACATTTCGACGACGTGCTCGCGGATGCGGTGCGCGTGGACTTCCATCCGTCCGAGCGCCGGCTCGTTCACGGTCCTGGTCAGCGGTCCGCACCTTCCGCGAGATCCGCCAGGACCTTCCGCTGCGACCAGACCTTCTCGATGACGTCGGCGAAGCTCTGGAGGAGCGGGCCGGCGTCCGGCGAGAGGTGGCGCTGCTGGAGGGTGAAGCTCCGGTCGATCACGTCCTGGGTGACCGGCCACGAGCCGCGCTCCTGCCGGCTGAGCGAGCGCAGGGCGGGCTGCTCGGGAAGGGGCATCATCTGGTACCGGGTCGCCGGCAGGCCCTCCGCGCGCAGGGCCCGTATCAGCAGGTTCCTGGCGGTCGCGGTGTCCGTGCCCGGGAAGAGGGCGTCGAGGTCGGGGACGAAGCGCAGGATGTGCCACGCGTGCTCGTACCCCGCCGGCTCCGAGGGGCTCAGCAGGCCGTCCAGGCCCCGCAGCCGGTGCAGGAAGGCCGCGACGTTGGCCCGCCGCGCCTCGTGGTACTCGGCGAACCGCTCCAACTGGCTGGAGGTGTAGGCCGCCTGGACGTTGTTCAGCTTCGCGTTGAAGCCCAGCCGGTGGCTCACGTAGCGCCGCGGCCGGTCGGGGCGGATCGTCTCGCCGAACTGGCGCAGCTGGACCAGGCGGTCGGCCACACCGTCGTCGTCGGTCACGATGAGCCCGCCCTCCCCGCAGGTGGGGAGGTTCTTGGTCATCTGGAGGCTGAAGGTCGCCGTGTTGCCGGACGCCCCGACCGGGGTGCCCCGGTAGCGGGCGCCCTGGGCCTGCGCGGCGTCCTCGATCACCACGAGGCCGTGCCGGCGGGCGATGCCGTCGATCGCGTCCATGTCGGCGCTGAGGCCGTGCAGATGGACCGGTACGACGGCCTTCGTGCGCTCCGTGATCAGCGCGCTCAGGCTGTCCGCGGACATGTTGAAGGTCACCGGATCGACATCGGCGTACACCGGCGTCGCTCCGACGTGCACGACGGCCATCGCCGTCGCGACGAAGGTCAGGGCGGGCACCACGACTTCGTCGCCGGGGCCCACTCCGTGTGCGAGGAGGGCCAGTTCGATGGCGGTGGTCCCGTTGCTCACGCCGACGCAGCGCCGCACCCCCAGGTACTGCGCCCAGGACCGCTCCAGACGCTCGACCGCGGTCGGTTCGTTCGGCCGGTCGGAGACGAAGACGTTCGAGTCCAGCACCGAGAGCACCGCCGCCCGGTCCGCGTCCGTCGTCTTCGGCCAGTCCACCGGGGCCAGTTCGCCGAGGACGGGTTCGCCGCCCGTGAGCGCGAGTTCCCCCACAGACACGTCGTTCATCGGACGTCCGCCCCTTCCTTCGACAGGGCGAGCCGCCAGTCGACGGCCAGCTGCTCGTAGGCGTGCAGCAGCTCCTCGCCGCGACGCAGGATCAAGGCGGATATCCCGGGTACGTTCGCCGCGTGCGCGCTCAGCAGCCGCAGGTTCGACCAGGCCGACACCACCCGGTCCGCCGATGCCGCGACGGCGGACAGCCGGCCGTCCTTCGAGCGGAGCCCGGCCTCCTGGGCGAACCGCCCGTGCAGGAACGCCTGGGCCTGCATGGCCCAGCCGAAGGTGTAGGCGGGCCGCAGCTCGGCCGGGTCGCCGGCCCGCTCGTGCAGGTGGCCGATGAACCGGCGCAGACCGCTACGGCCCGTCCACAGACGGTCCGAGGTACCGGCCGTGCCCTCGTTCCAGCGGTCGAGGTTGCCCTGGAGCGCCCGGAGCACCTGCCCGGTGGCGGGCTCCTCCGGTCGCTGCCTGACGTCGACGGTCAGCACCCGGCCGCCGATCTCCCGGCTGGAGAAGAAGACGTCCTGGGTGTCGGTGGGATTGCCGGAGGTCCAGCTCGCCACGAGGTGCTCGGCGGACAGCCAGCCCTGGAAGGCCGGGGGCTGCGCGTCGGAGACGTAGAACTCCACGCCCCCCTCGGGCGTGCGCCGCCAGGCCGGCACCACGACGAGATGGGCCGCGTGCACGTCCTGGTAGGCGGGGCGGAAGGGCAGGTGGTAGTTGTCCACCGCCACGATGACGCTGGAGTGCTCCTCGACGAGGGCGATCAGGTCGTCCGCGGTCGATCCCGTCGTCCAGGCGGACTCCACGTCGTGGTACGGGATCAGGTCGGCCGCGACCCCGCGCTCGCTCTGCACGGGGCGGTAGAACTCCTCGCGCATCACGTCGCCGGGTGCGAAGACGAACTCGCAGGACGGGCCGAGGACCGCGACGGGCTGCAGGCCGTGCTCCAGCAGGATGCTGCTCAGCGTGGTCTGCAGGCAGCTCAGCGGGTCCTCGTACCACTGCGGGTACGTCCCGGCGGCGCCGCTCCAGCGCGGCGGGCGCGCCGTCGTGCCGGCGGCGTCTGTGGTGCTGCTGGTGCTGGCGGTGTCTGTGGTGCTGGCGGTGGTCACGGCTGACCCCCCTCTGTGGTCTGGAACTCCTCGGAGCCGGCGCTCGCGGACGGGCCGACGAGCGTCATCGCGAAGAGATGGACGGCCGGGTTTTCGGGCAGCGACAGGGCGCTGAGCGGCTTCCGAGCGGTGATCGGGACGCGCTGGGACCAGAGCGTGATCCCGATGCGCTCCTGCACGTGGTGCGGGTAGTGGATGACGTCGGTGCGCAGGGCGAGTTCCTCGCCGTGGTCCGACCGGCCCTCCCACAGGTCGGAGAGGGCGAGGTGGTCGCGGTCCACGGAGCCGTCGGCGAAGTGCCAGGTGATGACGTCGCGCACCCGCCGCTCGCCGCAGCCGATGACGTAGAGCCAGTCCCACCGCCGCTGCGGCACCTCGATCCGCTGGCCCGTGCACAGCACGTTGTCGGGAGCGGTTCCGTCGAGCCGGGCGCTGCGCAGCGGGACCCCGTCGACGACGGTCTCCAGCGGTTCGGGCCGGGCCGGAATCGAGTTGCGCCAGACGTTCAGCCGCCCGTCGGCGAGGTTGTCCGGTGTGGTGGCCGCCTGGTTGTTGAGGAACGGTTCAAGCGGAAGCATCGTGTGAAGAGTCAACGGAGATCCTTACGTACCAGTGCTCGGCGCTGCAGCCTGGGTTCGACCACCGTGAATCCGCAGGATTCGAAGGTGCTGACCCGGCCGCGGAAGATGGAGCGGTCGATCTCGACCGCGGGGTCGCGGTCGTCCTCGGGGTATGCCTCGATCACGTCTGCCTTCTCGTCCCGGGCCCACTGGACCGCCCTGTCGATGAGCGCCTTGGCCAGTCCCCGGCGCCGGTGCTCGCGCGCCACGTAGAGGCACACGACCGACCAGATGCGCTCCGGGTCGTCGCCCTCGATGAGCTTCGCCGCGCGGGACCCCCGCAGCCGCGGGAAGCCCGGGCGGGGGCCGACGCCGATCCAGCCGGCCGGAGCGCCGTCGACGGTGGCCAGCAGGCCCACTCGCTCGCCGGTCTCGACCAGGTCGCGGAGCCGGTCCCTGCGGTCCGCCGGGGCGCAGGAGGCGCGGTCCTTGGCGGTCATCCGGAAGTACGTGCACCAGCAGTTCTCCACCGGGCCCTTCGGCTCGAAGAGTTCGCTGACCGCGGGCCAGTCGTCCGGTCCGACCACGCTGACGACGAGATCGCTCATCGGTTCCGCCTTCCGGGGCTTGTCCATGGGGGCCTGGGACCACCTCTCTACTTCCAGGTCACGGCCATCGGCAGGCTCACCACGCCGTTGAGGAAGTTGGAGATGAGGTGCTTGGGGTCGCCGTCCAGCCGCATGAACCGCACGTTCTGCCGCCAGAGATCGAGGAACTGCTTGATGCCGAGGGCGGCGACGTGCTGGCCGATGCACCGGTGCACGCCGAGTCCGAAGCCCAGGTGCTGGTTCGGGGAGCGGTCGGGGACGAAGGTGTACGGATCCTCGAACACCTCCTCGTCACGGTTGGCGGAGGCGATCCAGGCGGCGACCAGGGAGCCGGCCGGCACGTGGGTGCCGCCGAGCGTGGTGTCCACGGTGGCGCGGCGCAGCACGTGGTTGACCGGGCTCGCCCAGCGCAGCGCCTCGTCGACGAACCGCTGGTCGGTCTCCTCCTGCCGGGTGAACCACGCCCACAGGTCCTCGTCGGCGGCCAGCAGCAGCAGCGTCTGGTTGATGGTCTGGGGCACGGTCGGGTTGGCCCCCATGAGGAACGCGTACGCGTTCAGCAGGGGGACGTCCCTTTCCTTGTCCCCCACCGCGTGGGCGGTGGCCGGGCAGCGCCCGCTCACCGAGTCCGCGGGCGGGCCGGACTCCAGGACCTCCCCGAGCACCGACATGATCGTGGTGTGGGCTTCGAAGAGCTGGAAACGGCGCTCGTACTCGGACACCTCCGGGTCGACGCCCCCCATCGCCCGGACCGTCGCCCGGCCCGTGACGGTCCACTCCTCCTGGGGGATTCCCATGAGTTCGCCGGTGATGGTCATCGGCAGCGTGAGCATGGCCTCGCAGAAGTCGAACGCCTCCCGTCCGCGGACGGTGTCGAACAGCTCGGACATGCGGGCGTGGATCGCGTCCTGGAGGCGCAGGGTCGCCTGCCGCGTCATCAGCGGGGTGAAGTTGCGCTTGATCTCGGAGTGCAGCGGCGGGTCCGTGAGGTGGATCGCGGCTCCCGCCGCGACGTCCCCGTCCCCGCGGACGGTCAGCATGGTGCTGTACGCCGAGGAGAACGTCCTGTGGTCGTTCAGGACCTCCCGGACGTCCGCGTAGCTCGTCGCGGAGAAGAATTCCTGGCCGTCGGGGGTCTGCTGACGGTGGAGCCCGTCGCCCCCGCGCAGTTCCTGCCACACGGGGTGCATGTCCCGTACCGCGTACTGCGCTTCCTCGTAGATGTCCGGGGAGCCCGCGGCCGGGGAGCTCGCGGCCGAGGATCCGGAACCCTTGGGAGAAACTCGCATGAAATGACTACCTTTGCGTGGAAATGACGGCACTCGAAGAACACCGGCCCGGAGGGGCCGCGGCCCGGGTGAGCCGCGGCCCGGTCAGCCGCCGGTCTCCGTGCCCTCGTGGTCGGGCGAGTCGGGCGAGTCGAGCGATCCGATGTTCTCGGCGCACCGCATGTAGAAGCGCGAGGCGACCGACCACTCCGTGATGCCCTGGGCCCCCAGCACCTGCATCGCGCTGCGGACCGCGCGCACCAGGGCGTCCTGCTCGACGAGTTCGAAGCGCCGCAGGACGGCACCTCCGTCCCCGCCCTCGTCCCCGCCCGTGCCCACGACGGCCTCCGCGATCTCGTGGAGCCGTGCGCCGAGCGCGGTCAGCTCGGCGTAGGAGCGGATCAGCGGGAACATCAGCGCGTCGGCGTCGACGAGCCTGCGGTCGAACTGCTCCCGGGTGGCGGCGTGTTCCCAGGCGGTGCGGAACAGTCCGATGCCGAGTCCCAGTACGTAGGCCGCGTGCCGCACCCTGCACTCGGGTGCGGCGCACCGGTCGTGGGAGACCTCGCCGTCGCCGGTCCCGCTCCCGGGCCCGGTCCGCGGATCCGCGAGCCGGCACGGCTGGTAGGCGTTCTCGTACCCGAGGTATCCCAGGGTCAGGCTGATGGCGCAGCCCTCCGTGAGGCCGAGGCCGAGGCCCCCCTCCTCCTCGGGCAGCTCGATCCGGTCGAACCCGAGGTCGGCCAGGGTCTTCGCCAACGCCGCCCGCCGGGTCGGCGAGTGGGCGAAGAGGGGCTCGGCCTTGATGCCGGCGCCCGCGGCTTCGAGGACCTCCATTGCGGTGTCGACGAGGTCCCCGCCGAACCGGTGCAGGATCTCCAGGCAGCGCCGGGAGGCCTCCTCCCTGAGGTCCGTCCCGATGGTGGACAGCATCATCTCGGACGTGCCGGCGGACAGGGTCAGTCCGGGCGACTCGGTCAGCCCCGAGAAAAGCTCCTCGCGGGCCAGCTCGTCGAGGCCGGGCATCGTGGCGAGCGTGCTCCAGCGGCGGAGCACCTCGTGGCCGACCTGCTGGCAGGTCTCGCTCGTGTAGAGCTTGGCCACGGCGGTGTCGGTCGCCTTGACGTCGGTGCGCAGGAACACTTCGGCAGCCGCGCGGGCCAGCGTCGTGGCGCATTCGACCTGTCCCTCGAGCCGCTGGAGGCTCTCGGGCCGGTCGGTCGTGCCGCGCAGTGCCTTCAGCCAGCGCGCCGCCCTGACCACGTGGTCGATGCCGGTGCGTTCGATGGCCAGGGCCCCGTCGAGCAGGGCCCACCCGCGGCCCTCCTCGCCGACCCGGCGCCAGCTCTCGACCTCGACGTCCTGCAGGCGTACCCGGCACATCCGTTCGCGCTGCAGCGTGTCGACCAGTTCGACGCTCACGCCCTGGGCGGCCAGGTCGATCACGAAGAGGGTGATGCCGTCGTACTTGTGCCCCTCCTGTCCGGTGCGCGCCGCGACCAGCGCCGAACCGGCGATGTCGCTGTAGATGCTGAACACCTTGACGCCGTTCAGCACGTACCGGTCGCCGCGCCGCTCCGCCCGGGTGCGCAGTGCGGCGAGGTCGCTGCCGGCGCGGGGTTCGCTGTAAAGGACGGTGGAGAACTCCTCGCCCCGGCTGATGCGCGGCAGCAGCTCGCGCTTCAGCTGCTCCGACCCGGACTTCAGGACGAAGTTGCCCACGATCTGCACCGTGAGCGCGTACACGAGGTCCGGCAGGCCCGTCGAGGCGAAGCCCTCGAAGAGCTCGATGGCCAGCCGCGTCGGCAGTCCCGAGCCGCCGAACTCCCTCGGCCAGTCCGGTGTGAGCAGGCCGCGGGCACCGAGTTCGCGGTACGCCTCGGAGATGGCGTCCGGATCCATCCGCCGGGCACCGATGACGAGTTCACGCCAGCGGGGCGTGTCCACGAGCTTCGCCAGCGAGGCCTGCAGACCGTCCGCATCGGGCTCGGCTTCCTGCGTGGCGAACTCGGCCTGGGCAGAGGCCGGGGCAGAGGCCGGGGCAGAGGCCGTCGCAGAGGCCGTCGCAGAGGCCGTCGCAGTCGCCGGGTGGCCGTCCCTGATGATCTTTTCGATCGCGGCGACGTTCCCGGCGCCGCCGAGCAGGCCGTAGTGGTCGCCCGGCAGGTCCTGTACGTGCACGCTGCCCGAAGTCACCGTCCGCCAATCCGAAGTGAGGGACTCCACGGCGCGTACGGACACGAGGTCGAGCCCGCCCGCCGTCGGCTGCCACGTGCCGATGAGCCGCCTGTTGCGCGCGAAGATCCCGAAGCGTTCGCTGAAGGTCTCCAGATCCATGCCGAGCACCGCGGCGGCCCCGGCCTCCGAGTCCACCTCGGAGTCACCGGTACGTCCGCCCAGCCGCAGCGCGTCGTGGACGAAGCCCCGTAGCGCCTCGGTGGGAGCGGCATCCGGGTGGTGGCGCTCCGGCCACGTCGAATCGAGGAGCACCACCTTCGGCCGCCGTCCCCGTTCCGCGAGCAGACAAGCGATCTCCCACGCGAGGGCGCCCCCGAAGGACCAGCCGCAGACCACGTCGATCCCGGGGCCGCCGTCGGCGAAACCCGCGACGTACTGCCGCGCGAGCTCCTGGACCGACTCGACGGGCCCGTCCTCGGCGAGCGTCTTCGGTGAGGCCTCCAGTCCGAGGCACCGGTAGCCGGTGAGCCTGCGGACGAGCGGCTGGTAGGCCAGCAGACTGCCGCCCACCGGATGGGCGAACAGGAGCACCTGGCCGGACGTTGCCGAGGCCGAGGGGCTCAGTTCGATGAGATTTGTTGTGTCCGTCCTCGCCGCTCTCGTTCGGAGATAGGCGTTCAGACGGTCGCCTTCACGTTGCATCACGCGTTCCCTGCCGTCGCGGTCCATGTCCGGCTGCTCATGTCCAGCTGCTCCCGTCCATCTGCTCACTCGGCCAGGAGCCGGGCCACGTCTTCTTCGGTCATCTGCTCGATGGCCTTCTCCAGTTCCTCGGGAGACAGGCCGGCGAGCCGGGAGCGTTCGACCTCCAGGGCCATGCTCTGCACGCTCGAATCCGCGAAGAAGGCGGCCAGCGAGATCTCGGTGGCGAAGATCTTCTTGATCTTGGACACCAGCTGGGCGGCCTGCAGGCTGGTCCCGCCCAGATCGAAGAAGCTGAGGTTCTTCGCGAAGTCGCTGCGCCCGAGGATCGGCTCGAACGCCTTGGTCATCATCTGGCGTTCGACGTCGGTGAGGCCCTCCGTCGGCTCCGCCTCGACCGCGGAACCGACGTTGGGCAGGGCCCGCTCGTCGATCTTTCCGCTCGCGTTGACCGGCAGCTCGTCGAGCAGTACGAAGGTGCTCGGCACCATCGTGGACACGAGGTGGCGGCGGCAGTGGTCCCGCAGCGCCCCCTCGGACACCTCGCCGGCTCCCCCGGTCGCGCAGTACGCGACCACCCTCTTGTGGTCCTGGTCCTGCTGGACCCGCACGTACACGTTGCGCACTCCGCGGGCGGTGCGCAGGACGCTCTCGATCTCGCCGATCTCGATCCGCACGCCGTTGATCTTGACCTGCTTGTCGGCCCGTCCGACGTACACCAGGCGGCCGTCGCCGGTGTGCCGTGCCAGGTCACCGGTCAGGTAGAGGCGCGCCGAGGGGTCGTCGGCGAACGGGTCCGGGACGAACCGCCGCTGGTTGTCCTCGTCGCGGTTCCAGTAGCCGGAGGTCAGTCCGACCCCGCCGATGGCCAGCTGTCCGATGACCCCCTGCGGCACCGGAACGTGTCGGTCGTCCAGCACGTAGGCGACGTGGTTGTCCATCGGCCGGCCGATGGGCAGGGCGCCCGGCGACAGCGGCTCCGTCAGCTCTTCGACGATGCTGGTGACGGTGCACTCGGTGACCCCGTACCCGTTGAAGATGCGCCGGCCGCTGCCCCACGCCCGTACGAGCTCGTGGGAGAAGGCCTCACCGCCCACGAACACGATGCGCAGGTCGCTGAGCGGAGCCGGGTCGAGCAGCTTCATGACCGACGGCGGCAGGTCGGTCACCGTGATGCGGTGCTCCTCCAGGAACCGCTGGACGCCCGCCATGTCGAGCCGCAGTGCGGACGGTACGAGGTGGAGCGACGCACCGGTCAGCAGGGCGCCGAACATCTCGAAGACGGAGACGTCGAACCCGCAGGAGGCGTATCCGAGGAAGCGGTCCTGCTCGGTGAGTTCGAACAGCGTCCGGACGTTCCGTACGAACCCCAGGATGCTGTCGTGGCCGATGAGCACGCCCTTGGGCGTACCGGTGCTTCCCGAGGTGTACATCAGGTACGCGGTCGCCCGCTCGCCGGGGACCGCCTCGGGCGCGTCGGCGGGATCCGGGAGGTCCGCCGGCAGCCGGAACTCCAGCGCGGGGGCTACTCCGGCCGTCGTCTCGTCGCAGACCACCCGCTGCACCGCGGCGTTCTCGATGATCGATTCGATGCGGCCCGGCGGGTTCATCGCGTCGACCGGCACGTAGACGGCGCCCAGCGCCATCAGGGCCAGGACGGTGGCGGGGAAATCGGCCGACGGTGCGAGCGCGACTCCCACCCGGTCGCCGGCGCCGACCCCGTTGGCCGCCAGGTGGCCGCGGATCGCCTGTGCGCGCCGCCGCAGTTCGCCGTAGGTCAGCGTCCCCTCGGGAGTGCTGACGGCCACGCGCTGCGCGTGCTGGTCCGCGACCCGGGAGAAGTGCGTGAAGACGTTGCCCGTGGGCGTCGGCGCTTCGCTTCCCCTGCCCCAACGGGCCTGCGCGGCCAGGGAGTCCTCGTCGTGGGCCCACGACTGCCGGATGCTGGCGGCCGGCATGGAGACCGCCCGGCGCAGGATCCCCACGAACACCCGCTGCATGGTCGCGATGGTCGCCGCGTCGAAGATGTCGGTGTTGAACGCGGTGTGGATCTCCAGGTCCGCGCCCTTTTTCGTGACCGTCCAGGACTGGAAGAACTTCGCCTGCGTGGTGTCCTGTTCGCGCTCGACAGCGGTGATCCCGTCGAGCCGGAGCGGCTCGGCCCACTCGTTCATCGTCAGCGTGTACTGGAACAGGGTGGAGCGCGAGGATTCGCGCTTCGCTCCGGCGCTGGCGATGATCTCTTCGAGCGGCAGCTGTCCGTGCGCCTGGCCCTCGCGGAAGCGTCGCTGGACTCCCGCGAGGGATTCCCGGAACGTCGCGTCGGGGTCGATCTCGCAGCGGAGCGGCAGCATGTTGATGAAGAAGCCGAGGGTGCGTTCGCATTCGACTTCGCCGCGGTTGGCCGTGGGCATGCCGAAGATGACTTCCCCGGAACCCGAATACCGGCGGTAGAGACTGGCCATCGCGGTGGCGTAGACCGTGATCGGCGTGGTCGAAAGGGCGGACGCGAGCTCATTGACCTGCGCCGCGAGGCCGGGCCAGTTGCTCACCTCCGCGGAACCCGAGTACGTGACCTCGGGCGGGAGCGGACGGTCGCCGGGTACGTCCATGACGTCGACGCCGCGGAGGGTCTCGGACCAGTAGTCCACGCTCTCCTGCCACGCCCCCGCGCCCATGCGCTTGCGCTGCCACTCGCTGAAGTCGGCGAACTGGACCGTGGGTTCCACGACCTTGGGCGTGGTGCCGGCGCGCCGCGCGTTGTACTCCTCCTCGAGTTCCTCGAAGAAGATCGAGGTCGAGACCCCGTCGAAAATGATGTGGTGGACGACGAAGCCGAAGTAGTGGAGGTCGTCGCGAACCGTGACGAGGGTGGCGCGCCACAGCGGAAACTCCGTCAGCGCGAAACCGGTCCCGGAGAGTTCCGTCATGATCCGGTCGGCTTCGGCCTCGGATCCCGCGGTCGTCCTCTCGATCCTGACCTCGGGGTCCTCGACGACGCCCTGGAAGTACTCGTCGTTCTCCACGAGCACATGGGTGCGCAGCGCCTCGTGGCGGCCGACGATGCTCGTGAAGGCACCGGTCAGGGCCTCGACGTCGAGTTCGCCTTCCAGACGGAACAGGAAGGGGACGTTGTAGGTCGACGTGCCGGCCTGCAATTGGTCGACGAACCACAGGGTGTTCTGCGAATAGGAGAGGGCGACGTTGTTGCGGTCCTGACGAGGACGCGGCCCTTCAGTCACCTTGGCGCGTGCGCGCGCCAGCATTCCTGCAAGCGACTGCTTCTTGTCCATAGCGGTACGATCGTGCGCTGAACTCACACAAAACCCCCCTTGAAGTCAGTTGGCGAAGACAAACGATTGGTTCTGCGCTATTGGTTCTGCGCTATTGGTTCTGCGGCGTCGGGGCGGTGCAGGAACGGAGTCCCGCAACGCGGAGCAGGCCCATCGGCTCGTCGGGCGGCAGATAACGGCGCTGCATCAGCGCGGAAGCCGCATGGCAGCGGTGCAGCAGCGAACTGGCGCGGTGCACGGCGCTGCGGGATCCGGGAGCGGCGCAGTCGTGGGTGAGCAGGTACATCAGGAGGTCGACACGGTCCTGCTCGGAACGGCCGGACGCGTGCTCGAGACCGTCCCCGGGCGTCGCGTGAGCCCACAGGGTGCCGAGCGCCTCGGACATCTCGCTCGTCGTGTCGTCAGGGGCTCTGGTGCGACGGCGCAAGCTGGCGTAGACGATGTCCATCCGGGGGTCAGCCGCCCCAGGTTCCGGTCCCGGCCGGATCGTCCACCAGTACGACCACGGGCGGGTTCGCGGGGGTGGATTCGGCCGCGACCGCGGCGGAGGGAAGGAGCGTGGCGACGCCCAGCACAAGGGCGACGACCGCGATGGCCTGGGCTGTACGAGTACGGATCATGGCGATCGGCCCTTTCGGCTGTTGTCGGCAGGCGTTGACCAGCTTTGCCGCAGATCAACGCCCCCGGAAGCCTTTGCCGGGGTCCTGAACAGGGCCTATCCGGTTCAGGACATGAGAGGGAGCCACGATTCCGAAATATCGGACTTACTCACACACTGGCCGCATGTAAGTCCCTGACCTGGCCAAATGCGTTCACAAAACTTGCCCGGTCCGGTCGCCGACTGGAACCATGGCGTCCAGCGAGGGGCCCGGAGGGCGGCGTCACGGAAGCCTGCGGGCAGCGTCACGGAGGGGGACCGCAGGGCCATGCTGCAAGCACTCGGATTGAGCACCGACGCCACTGACGTCTACCAGGCCATGCTCGACCACCCCGGCCACGGCGTCGACCAGCTCGCCGAGGTGTGCGGCCTGACCCCGTCGCTCGTCCACGAGTGCCTCGGCGAGCTCGGGGACCTGATGCTGGTCCGCGCCTCCAGCGAACACCCGGGGCAGATGCGCGCCGTCGATCCCGATGTCGGCCTGGCCGACATCGTGGCGCGCCAGGAGGCCGACCTCGCCGCCCGTCAGGCCGATCTGGCCGCCTCGCGCGCGGCGGTCACCCGCATGCTCGCCGACCGTGTCCAGTACCGCTCCACCCACGGCGAGCGCCTGCTCGGCATGGACGCCATCCAGAACCGGCTCGAACGCCTCTGCCACGCCGCCCACACCGAGATCGTCGGCGTCCAGCCGGGCATCCAGAGCGCCGACGACCTCGACGCCGGACGCGAGCACGACCTCGCCGCCCTCGCCCGCGGCGTGTCCATGCGCAGCCTCTTCCAGGAGCTCGCCCGCCGCCACGCCCACATCGCCGACTACGGCTGTACGCTGCTGCGCCACGGCGGGGAGGTCCGCACCGCTCCGACCATCCCCCAGCGCATGGTCGTCGTCGACCGCACCCACGCCCTGGTGCCGATCGACCCCGCCGACAACCGCAAGGGCGCGCTGCACGTCACCGAGCCCGGCATCGTCTCCGCCCTGCTCGAACTCTTCGAGCAGGCCTGGACCACCGCGGTCCCCCTCGGCACCACCCGCCCCGACGACCCGCAGGACGGCCTCACCGACCACGAACGCGAACTCCTGCGCCTGCTCGGCACCGGCCTCACCGACGAGGCGGCCGGCCAGCGCCTGGGCCTCACCGACCGCACCATCCGCCGCCAGGTCGCCTCGATCATGGAACGCCTGGGCGCCTCCAGCCGCTTCGAAGCCGGCACCAAGGCCGCCCAACGCGGCTGGCTCTGACCACCCGGCAGCTCGCGCCCCGACCGCTCCAAGGATCGCTCAGCGGTCGTAACTCTTGAGCGTCTTCGCAGCACCGGTAGCGGACTTCAGGTAGTCGTTCTCCTCCTGAATCCCCTTGTACTTCCAGGCGAGGACCCCGATGGTCGTGGCGGCCAGAACCCCGGCGCCGGCCTTGGCCACGACCTTCGCCTTGCCGGCCACGACCTTCGCCTTGCCGAACCTGCCCTCGGCCGGCCCGGCATCGTCCTTGCCGACGGTCACGTGGCCCGTCTGCCGCGAATGCTCTTGAGCCTCGTCGAGCCGGTCGCTCCGAAACGAGCACGATCCGCATTGGTACAACGTCATCAGCCGGTCCTCTCCCCAAGGGAGACGAGCCTGCCACAGGCCACGTACGCCCGGTGGCTACTTGGCCATCGCCAGTGCGCCGAGGGCCGGAGAGAGGACTCCGGCCCACCGCCACCCGCCCGCAGCTCAGGCGTCCTTCGCGACCCGCTCCAGGATCGCCACGCACTCGACGTGGTGCGTCATCGGGAAGAGGTCGAAGGCGCGCAGGGTGCGGACCTTGTAGCCGGCCTCCTGGAAGTAGGCCAGGTCGCGGGCGAGGGCTGCCGGGTCGCAGGCCACGTAGGCGATGCGGCGCGGGGTGAGGCCGGCTACCTGGCGGACCGTCTGCTTGCCTGCGCCCGCGCGGGGCGGGTCCAGGACGACCAGGTCGCATTCGGTGATGCCGGTCTTCGGGAGGATCTGCTCGACCTTGCCCTGCTCGATGCGGACGCGGGGGAAGTCGGTCAGGTTGTGCCGGGCGTCCTCGACCGCGCGCTTCGTCGACTCGATGCCGAGGACGGCGCCCGTCTCGCCGAGGCGCTCCGCCAGGGCGCCCGCGAAGATGCCGACGCCGCAGTAGAGGTCGAGGGCCATCTCGCCCTTGCGCGGCATCAGGCCCTGCATGACCGCCTTGATCAGGGTGTCGGCGGCCTGGGGGTGGACCTGCCAGAAGCCGCCCATGCCGACGCGGTACGTACGGCCGTCCGCGCGCTCGCGCACGAAGGGGCGGCCGTGGACGCGGTGGACTCCGCCGTCCTTCTCCTCGACGCGCAGGACCGAGACGGGCTTGTCCAGCTCCACGAGCGGGAGGCGGCCGCCGGGGCGGGGGGTCAGGACGACCTGGCGGTCGCCCGAGCCGGTCGCGGCGATGGCCTCGACGGTGGCCATCTGGGGCCAGTCCTGCTGCTCGATGCCGAGCTCGGTGACGCCCGGAGCCGCGATCATGCAGTGGTCGACCGGCTGGATGTCGTGCGAGCGGTGCTTGCGCAGGCCCGCGACGCCGTCCGCGTCGATCGCGTACTGCACGCGGGTGCGCCACTGCGGGACCTGCCCGGCGGGCACCTTGTCGCCCTCGGCCGGCATGACCGTACCGTCCCAGCCGGCCTGCTCCGGGGTGAGTCCGGCGAGCCGCAGCAGCTGCTCGGCGACGACCTCGCCCTTGAGGCGGCGCTGGGCGCCCGGCTTGGCGTGCTGCCAGTCGCAGCCGCCGCACTTGTCCGGTCCGGCGTACGGGCACGGGGCCTCGACGCGGTCCTTGGAGGGGTCGAGGACGGTCACGGCGTCGGCGCGCAGGAAGCGGGAGTCGGTGTCGCCCTCCGTCACGCGCGCGACGATCTTCTCGCCGGGCAGGGTGTGCCGGACGAACAGGACGCGGCCCTCGGCGGTCCGGGCGATGCAGTGCCCGCCGTGCGCGACGGGGCCGACCTCGACCTCGTACTCCTCCCCGACCAGTGACTGCTTCTCGTTCTGCTCGCTCGTCATGGTGGGGAGACTCCAAGGAGATGTGGATCAGAAGATCAGAATCGAAACGGAACGGCCGGACGACCGACCCACCAGTTTACGTGGATCTCGTCCGGCCGTTCGCCACCCCGACTCAGGGGGTGCGGGGCTACTTCCCCGCCGTGTCCTTCGGACGCGGACGCGGGGTGTCGACCGGCCCGCGGCGCACCGCGCCCGGGGCGCTCCACTCCGCGCGCTTCTTGGCCCGCTTCTTCGCCAGCTCCGAGGACTCCAGCTGGTAGGGCACCGAGGTGACCATCACACCGGGGGTGAAGAGCAGGCGGCCCTTGAGGCGCAGCGCGCTCTGGTTGTGCAGGAGGTGTTCGTACCAGCGGCCGACGACGTACTCGGGGATGTAGACGCTGACGGCGTCGCGCGGGTTCTCGCTGCGCAGTCCCTTGACGTACTCGACGACCGGGCGGGTGATCTCGCGGTACGGGGAGTCGAGGATCTTGAGCGGGACGTTGATGCCGCGCCGCTCCCACTCCTCGCGCAGGGCCTTGGTCTCGACCGGGTCGACGCTGATGCTGAGCGCCTCCAGCCGGTCCGAGCGGGTCAGCTTGGCGAAGGCCAGGGCCCGCAGGGTGGGCTTGTGGACCTTGGAGACCAGGACGATGGAGTGGACCCGCGAGGGGCGCACGCTGTCGTCGCTGGGGCCTTCGGCGGCGGCGATCTCGCTCGCGACCCGGTCGTAGTGCTTGCGGATCGCGGTCATCGTTCCGTAGAAGATGACCATGCCGAGCAGGGCGACCCAGGCGCCGTGGGTGAACTTGGTGGCCAGGACGACCACCAGCACCATGCCGGTGAAGAAGGCGCCGAAGGTGTTGATCGCCCGGGACCGGTGCATCCGGCGGCGGGCCGCCGGATCGCGCTCGGCGCGCAGGTGGCGGTTCCAGTGCCGGACCATACCGATCTGGCTCAGCGTGAAGGAGACGAAGACGCCGACGATGTAGAGCTGGATCAGCTTCGTCGAGTCGGCGTCGTAGATCCACACGAGCAGCATCGCGGCGCCGGCGAGGAGCACGATGCCGTTGGAGAAGGCGAGCCGGTCGCCGCGGGTGTGCAGCTGGCGCGGCAGGTAGCGGTCCTGGGCGAGGATCGAGCCGAGCAGCGGGAAGCCGTTGTACGCGGTGTTCGCGGCGAGGAAGAGGACCAGTGCGGTGGCCGCGGCGAGCACGATGAAGAGGAAGCTGCCGTTGCCGAAGACGGCCTCGGCGACCTGCGAGATGACCGGGTGCTGGACGAAGCCGGAACCGACCGGGGTGCCGTTCTCCAGCAGGTCCACGGCGGGGTTCTCGGCCATCTTGACGTCGGTCGCCATGGCCAGGCCGATGATCCCGCAGAACATGGTGACGGCCAGCAGGCCCATGAGGGCGAGGGTGGTGGCCGCGTTCTTGCTCTTGGGCTTGCGGAAGGCGGGTACGCCGTTGCTGATGGCCTCGACGCCGGTGAGCGCGGCGCAGCCGGAGGAGAAGGCCCGCAGCAGCAGGAAGACCAGTGCGAAGCCGGCCAGCCCCTGGTGCTCGGGTTTGATCTCCAGGGCGGCCGTGGGGGCCTCCATGGTGTCGCCCATGACGATGCCGCGCCAGGCGCCCCACCCGATCATGACGAAAACGGCGCCCACGAAGACATAGGTCGGGATGGCGAAGAGCTTCCCGGATTCCTTCATGCCCCGCAGATTCATCAGCGTGAGCAGCACGATCATGATCATCGCGCTGAGCACTTTGTGCTCGATGACGAAATCGACGGCGGAGCCGAGGTTCTCGACCCCGGAGGAGATCGACACGGCGACCGTGAGGACGTAGTCGACGAGCAGGGCGCTCGCGACGGTGAGACCGGCCTTGGGCCCGAGGTTGGTGTTGGCGACCTCGTAGTCACCGCCGCCGCTGGGGTAGGCGTGGACGTTCTGCCGGTAGGAGGCGACCACGGTGAACATCAGCACGACGACCGCGACGGCGATCCAGGGGCTGAAGTGGTACGCCGACACGCCGGCGATCGACAGGACCAGCAGAACCTCGCCGGGGGCATATGCCACCGAGGAGAGCGGGTCGGACGCGAACACGGGGAGGGCGATCCGCTTGGGAAGGAGGGTTTCCCCGAGGCGGTCGCTGCGGAGCGCCCGGCCGATCAGGATCCGTTTGGGCACGTCGGTCAGTTTGGACACGCAGAGGATCGTAAGCGTTCGAAATCAGCCTGACGAACCCCCCACCCCTACAGGACGTGAAGTCCCACCTCATCCAGGGCACAGGAGCCCCGCATCCAGGGCAAAGGGGCGCTGCCGACCGTGCAAAGGGGCACACTGGTGACCGCCCGTGTGTAGCTTGGGCCATGGTCTGAGACCCTGTTAAGCCAGAGCAGCAATGAGGCTGGAACCCAGCGAGCCGCTGACAGCCGGAAGGACGGCCGTGCACATCGTCATTATGGGCTGCGGAAGAGTGGGCTCCGCCCTCGCGCAGACCCTGGAACAGCAGGGGCATACGGTCGCGGTCATCGACCAGGACCCCACCGCATTCCGCCGGCTGGGAGCCGGATTCGGCGGCCGTCGCGTCACCGGAGTCGGCTTCGACCAGGACACGCTGCGTGAGGCCGGCATCGAGGAGGCGGGCGCCTTCGCCGCGGTGAGCAGTGGTGACAATTCCAACATCATCGCCGCCCGGGTGGCCCGTGAGATGTTCGGCGTCGAGAACGTCGCCGCCCGCATCTACGACCCCAAGCGCGCCGAGGTCTACCAGCGCCTGGGCATCCCCACCGTCGCCACCGTGCGCTGGACGGCCGACCAGATGCTCCGCCGGCTGCTGCCTTCGGGCGCCGAGCCGCTGTGGCGCGACCCGAGCGGCGGTGTCCAGCTCGCGGAGGTGCACACCTCCACCGCCTGGATCGGCCAGAAGGTCAGCCGGCTCCAGGAGGAGACCGGTGTCCGCGTCGCCTTCCTCACCCGGCTGGGCGAGGCCATGCTGCCGACCTCGGCGACCGTCCTGCAGGAGGGCGACCTCGTCCACGTGATGATGCGCACGGACGAGATCGACAAGGTGGAGGCGTCCTTCGCCGAGGGTCCTGAGGAGGCACACGCATGAGGGTCGCGATCGCCGGAGCCGGCGCGGTGGGGCGTTCCATCGCGGCCGAGCTCCTGGAGAACGGCCACGAGGTGCTCCTCGTGGACAAGGCCCCGACCGCCATCTCGGTGGAGCGGGTGCCGCAGGCCGAGTGGCTGCTGGCCGACGCCTGCGAGATCACCTCGCTCGACGAGGCGGCGCTCCAGCGCTGCAACGTGGTCATCGCCGCGACCGGCGACGACAAGGTGAACCTGGTCGTCTCCCTCCTCGCCAAGACCGAGTACGGGGTGCCCCGGGTCGTGGCGCGGGTGAACAACCCGAAGAACGAGTGGCTCTTCAACGAGTCCTGGGGCGTGGACGTGGCCGTTTCCACGCCGCGCCTGATGTCGGCGCTGGTCGAGGAAGCCGTCAGCGTCGGCGACCTGGTCCGGCTGCTGCGCTTCAGCCACGGCGACGCCAACCTCGTCGAGCTGACCCTGCCCGCCGACTCCCAGGTCGCGGGCAAGCAGATCAGCGAGATCACCTGGCCCGAGGACACCTCGCTGGTCACGATCATCCGCGGCAACCGGGTCCTGACCCCGCACGGCGAGGAGACCCTGGAGCCGGGCGACGAGCTCCTCTTCGTGGCCGCCCAGGCCCGCGAGGAGCAGCTGGAGGACCTCCTCCAGGCCGCGGACTGACCTGCGGTCCCGCCGAACCGCCGAAGGGGCGGCTGACCACCACGGTCAGCCGCCCCTTCGCACATCCCTGCTACGAGGCTGCGCCGCCGCCACCCCGCGCGGCGAGCCGCGCACGCAGCGGCGTACCGCTCAGGCCCCGGGGCCCCCCGCGGCCTTGGCGGCCTTCGCGGCGGCCTTGGCGGCCTTCTCCGCGGCCTCCTCCGCCTCCCACTCCTCGATCACGTTGATCGGCGGCGGCGCTTGCGCCAGGAAGAGCCAGGTGAAGTACACCGCGAGGACCATCGGCGGCAGCTTGAGCGCGATCAGCACCCAGCCGAGCTGCGTCGCGTCGCCCCACCAGTACAGCGGGAAGAGGATCGCGTACTTCGCGAGGAAGATCAGGCCCCAGGCCAGGCTGGCCTTGACGTACGCCTTCTTGCGCCCGGGGTTGCGCGTGCGCCAGGAGAGGTTCTCCTTGAAGACCGGCCCCAGGATCACCCCGAGCAGCGGGAAGCCCACGAGCGCGGAGAGCGTGAAGGCCACGCCGAGACCGGCGCCGTAGATCATGCCGGGCAGGTAGAAGCCCTTCGCGCTGCCCGTGAACAGGGCGAAGGCCACGCCCACGCCCACGCCGAAGACCCCGCTGAAGGCGTGCTTGACGGTGTCCTTGCGCAGCAGCCGCACGATCACCAGCAGGACCGCGACCGCGCCCGCCGCGATGGCGGACAGCTTCACGTCCTTGTTGATCGTGTAGATCATGACGAAGAGCAGGCCGGGGAGCATCGTCTCCACGGTGCCCCGGATGCCGCCGAAGGCGTCGAAGAGGGCGGCCTGCGTGACGGCCTTCTGGTCCGCCGTCGGTTCCGCGGCGGGATCCGTCCCAGGTGTGGGCGTGGTCGGTTTGTCGAGTGACGTCACCGTCAGTGCTCCTGTCCGAGCGGTCGGAGTTCGTACTTCGGGTTGAAGAGCACCCGACGGCCGTGGCTCATCGAGATCCGCCCGGAGGCGATCATGCGACGGCCGGGTTCGATTCCCACGATCGAGCGACGTCCCAGCCAGACGACGTCCAGCGCGGCCGAGCCGTCGAACAGCTCGGCCTCCAGGGCGGGGACGCCCGCGCGCGGCCGCAGGGTGACGGTCCGCAGGGTCCCGGTCACCTTCACTATCTGACGGTCGTGGCAGTCGCAGATCCGCGTGCACCCCGCGGCTTCTGCGTCCTCCTGCAGCTCCGCCGAATGCAGCTCCTCCTGCGAGGTGGACAGCCGCTCTATCATCCGGCGGAACCGGCCCGCCGGCCTGGCGGGCTTCGCCGGCTTCGCGGGCTTCTCGGGACGCGGTTCAGCACTCATACAGGAAGCGTACCGGCGCCCCCACTACCTCTCGAAGCGGTATCCCATGCCCGGTTCGGTGATGAAGTGCCGCGGGTGCGAGGGGTCGGCCTCCAGCTTGCGCCGCAGCTGGGCCATGTAGACCCGCAGGTAGTTGGTCTCGGTCCCGTACGAGGGCCCCCAGACCTCCTGGAGGAGCTGCTTCTGACTGACCAGTTTGCCGCCGTTGCGGACCAGCACCTCCAGCAGGTGCCACTCGGTGGGCGTGAGCCGTACGTCGCGTCCGGCGCGCACCGCCTTCTTCGCCGCGAGGTCCACCGTGAAGGTGTCGGTCTCGACGACCACCTCGTCCTCGCCGGCCCCGGCGCCCGGTTCCGCCCGCCGGACGGCGGCGCGCAGCCTGGCCAGCAGCTCGTCCATGCCGAAGGGCTTGGTGACGTAGTCGTCGGCGCCCGCGTCCAGGGCCTCGACCTTCTCGTCGGAGCTGTGCCGGGCGGAGAGCACCAGGATCGGGACCCGGGTCCAGCCGCGCAGCCCCTTGATCACCTCGACCCCGTCCATGTCGGGCAGGCCGAGGTCGAGGACGACCACGTCGGGGTGGCGGGCGGCCGCCAGTTCCAGGGCGCTCGCCCCGTCGGCGGCCGCGTCGACCTCGTACTTGCGTGCCTTCAGGTTGATCACGAGGGCCCGGACGATCTGGGGTTCGTCGTCCACCACGAGCACCCGGGTCATTGAGGTCCTGCCTTCTGTCGCGTCTGTCGTACCTGTTGTGTCCGTCGTATCGGATCGAGATCGGGATCCACCGGGTCCGCCCCGCCCGGTTCCGGTCCCCCGGCCCCGGCCGCTCCGCCGGGTGCGCTGCGCCCCTCGCCGTCCACGCTCACGGGGAGCTGCGGCCGCCCGCCGGTCACCGCCCGCAGCGTGAGCACCATCGTGAGCCCGCCCCCGGGGGTGTCCTCGGCCTCCAGGGTGCCGTCCATGGCCTCGGCGAAGCCGCGCGCGACGGCCAGTCCGAGCCCGACCCCGGCGCCGCGCGGCGCGTCGCCGTGCCGCTGGAAGGGGGCGAAGATCCGGTCCTTGGCCTCGTCGGGCACGCCCGGCCCGCGGTCCACGACCCGTACCTCGACCCGGTCGCCGAGGAAGCTGGCCGCCACCAGCACCTGTTCCTCCGGCGGGCTGTACTTCACCGCGTTCTCCACCACGTTGGCCACGGTCCGCTCCAGCAGCCCGGGGTCCACGGCCACCATGGGCAGGGTCTCCGGGACGTCCAGCAGCACGCTGCCCTCGGGTACGCCGCCCAGTGCCATCGGGACCACCTCGTCGAGGTCGATCTCGCGGATCAGCGGGGTGACGGTGCCGGTCTGGAGCCGGGACATGTCGAGCAGGTTCCCCACGAGGTGGTCGAGCCGGTCGGCGCCGTCCTCGATGCCCTCCAGGAGCTCGGCCCGGTCCTCCTCGGACCATTCCACGTCGTCGGAGCGCAGGGAGCTCACGGAGGCCTTGATGGAGGCCAGGGGCGTCCGCAGGTCGTGGCTGACGGCGGCCAGCAGCGCGGTCCGGATCCGGTTGCCCTCCGCCATCCGGCGGGCCTCCTCCGCCTCTCCGACCAGCCGCTGCCGGTCGAGCACGACCGCGGCCTGGGCGGCGAAGGCGCCGAGCACGCGGCGGTCCTCGGCGGGCAGCACCCGCCCGGACAGGGCCAGCGCCATGTGGTCGCCGATCGGCATGTCCACGTCGGCGTCCTCGGGGCGGGCGACCGGGTTGGGGCCGACGCTGCCGGCCGGGCGCCAGGGCTCGACGTCGCTCTCGCGCTCCAGCAGGGCCACCGATTCCATGGCGAAGGTCTCGCGCACCCGTTCCAGCAGCGCGTCCAGGGTGGTCTCGCCGCGCAGCACGCTGCCGGCGAGGAAGGAGAGGATCTCGGACTCGGCGCGCAGCCTGGCGGCCTGGTGGGTGCGGCGGGCGGCGGCGTCGACGACGGAGGCCACGGAGCCCGCGACGCCGAAGAAGACGGCGATGGCGACGATGTTCTTGGGGTCCGAGATGGTGAAGCGGTGCAGGGGCGGGGCGAAGTAGTAGTTCAGCAGCAGGGAGCCGACGGCGGCGGAGGCCAGCGCCGGCCAGAGCCCGCCGAGCAGGGCCGCGCCGACGGTCAGGGCCAGGAACAGCAGCATCTCGTTGGCGAGGCCGGGGTCGTTGTCGATGTGCGTCAGCAGGGTCGCCAGCGCCAGCGGCAGGGCCACCCCGACCGCCCAGCCGGCCAGCAGCCGGGTCCGGCCGAGCCGGGCCGCCGAGCGGGCCACGGGCCGCAGGCCGCGGCCCTTGGCCACCTCCTCGTGGGTGACGATGTGCACGTCGAGGTCGGGGCCCGAGTCACGGGCGACGGTGGCGCCGACTCCGGGGCCGAAGACGTACCGCCAGGAGCGGTGGCGGCTGGAGCCGAGCACGATCTGGGTGGCGTTGACCCCGCGGGCGAATTCGAGGAGCGCCTCGGGGACGTTGTCGCCGATGACGTGGTGAAACGTTCCGCCGAGGTCCTCGACCAGCGTCCGCTGGACCGCGAGCTCCTTGGGCGAGGCCGCCGTAAGCCCGTCGCTGCGGGCGATGTAGACGGCCAGGATCTCGCTGCCGGATCCCTTGGCCGCCACCCTGGAGGCGCGCCGGATCAGGGTGCGCCCCTCGGGTCCCCCGGTGAGGCCCACGACGATCCGCTCGCGCGCCTGCCAGGTGGAGCGGATGTTGTGCTCGCCCCGGTACTGCTGGAGGTACTCGTCGGCCCGGTCGGCGACCCAGAGCAGCGCGAGCTCGCGCAGCGCGGTCAGGTTCCCGGGGCGGAAGTAGTTGGACAGGGCCGCGTCGACCTTGTCGGACTTGTAGATGTTGCCGTGCGCCATGCGGCGGCGCAAGGCCTGCGGGGACATGTCGACCAGCTCGATCTGGTCGGCGCGGCGCACCACCTCGTCGGGGACGGTCTCCCGCTGCCGCACGCCGGTGATCGACTCGACCACGTCGCCCAGGGATTCCAGGTGCTGGATGTTGACGGTGGAGATCACGTCGATCCCGGCCCGCAGCAGCTCCTCGACGTCCTGCCAGCGCTTGGCGTTGCGCGAGCCCGGCACGTTGGTGTGCGCCAGTTCGTCCACCAGGGCTATGGCGGGCTTGCGGGCCAGCAGGGAGTCCACGTCCATCTCGGTGAAGGCGGCGCCCCGGTAGACGAGCTCCTTGCGCTCCACCTGTTCCAGGCCGTGCAGCATGACCTCGGTGCGCGGCCGCCCGTGGTGCTCGACGAAGCCCACGACGCAGTCGGTGCCGCGCTCGACCCGGCGGTGGCCCTCCGAGAGCATGGCGTACGTCTTGCCCACTCCGGGGGCCGAGCCGAGATAGATCCTGAGCTTGCCGCGTCCCATGGGGCCATTCTCCGGGACGTCCGCCCCGTTCACGCGCCGATGGGGCGCTGCGGGCCGATCCCTGACGGTTCCCTGACACCCCCGGCCGGGACGGCCTCCACGGCCCGTAGGGCCCGTACGGGCCCGGACACGGCCGTGGGCCGCACCCCCGGAGGGGTGCGGCCCACGGCCGCAAGCGGTCGAGCCGGGGTCAGCGGACCTCGGTGATCTCCGGGCCGCGCTCCAGCTGGCCCATGCCACCGCCGAAGCGGGAGCCTTCCTGGTCCGCGGCCTCGTCGGTCTGCACGCCGTCCGGCACCATCTGCGCGTCGTTCGGCAGCTTCAGGACGATCGGGTCGCGCGGGGCCATCGGGCCCTCGCCGCGGACCACGACGGTGTCCAGGAAGATCCGTTCCAGCACACCGGCCGACTCGGGACGCACCGCGCCCTGGCCGGAGATGACACCGCGCAGGAACCAGCGCGGGCCGTCCACCCCGACGAAGCGGACCAGCTGGGCGCCGGTCTGCCCGTCCGGGAGCGGTACGGGGACCTGCGCGCGCAGCTCCCAGCCCAGCGGACCCTCGACCTCGTCGATGATGCCGCCCTGCTTGGTGATGCCCTCGGCGATCTCCTCGCGGACCTCGCCCCAGATGCCTTCCTTGCGGGGCGCGGCGAAGGCCTGCAGCTGCACGGCGCTGTCGCCGAGCACCACGGTCGCGGCGACGATCGCGTCTCCGGCCACCTCGACGCGCAGCTCCATGCCCTCGACACCCGGTACGAGGATGCCGCCGAGGTCGACCCGGCCCTCCTCGGGGTTGCCGGGGACCTCCGAGAGGTCCCACGGGCCGTCGGGACGCGGGGCCGGCGGCAGGTTCACCCTGCGCGGCTGGACCGCGTCGGTCTCCTCCGTGCCGTCCTGCTCATCGGCACCGACGCCGTCGACGACCTGCTCGGCCGCGCCGCCGTCCTTGACGGAGTCGTTCTTCTTGCGACGTCCGAACACGTCACTGTCCTTCCCGGTCGGATACGACCGAAGCGTAGCCATTCCCACCCTGCTGACCAGCGCCGGATCCGGCCACGGCCGCATGACCACCGGTGGAGCCGAAACCCCCCTCGGCCCGCGCCGAGTCGGGAAGCTGCGCCACCTCGCGGAAGCGCACCTGCTCGACTCGCTGGACAACCAGCTGGGCAATGCGGTCGAAACGCTCGAACCTGACGCTCTCGCGCGGGTCGAGGTTGACCACGATCACCTTGATCTCCCCACGGTACCCGGCATCCACCGTCCCGGGGGCATTCACGAGTGCGAGCCCGCAGCGGGCGGCCAGGCCCGAGCGGGGGTGCACGAACGCGGCGTACCCCTCGGGCAGCGCGATGGAGATCCCGGTGGGCAGGACCGCCCGCTCCCCCGGCTCCAGCTCCGCGGCCACGGTGGTGACCAGATCGCAGCCGGCGTCGCCGGGGTGCCCGTAGGCCGGAATCGGCACCTCCGGGTCGACGCGCCGGATGGCCACGTCCACGCCGGTGTTGTTCTCAGACATCAGGGGTTCACCTCGAAGGCGCGTGCGCGCCTGACCTGGTCCGGGTCGGCCATCGCCGCCCGGATCTCCTCGGGCCGTCCGTTGTCGATGAAGTGGTCGACCTTCACCTCGATGAAGAGGGCGTCGGCGCGCAGCGCGACCGGGCCCTGCGGTCCGCCTATTCGGCCGACCGCGCTGGAGTAGATCTTCCGGCCGGCGACGGCGGTGACCTCGGCCTCGAGGTACAGCACGGTGTCCACCGGTACGGGCCGGACGAAGTCCGTCTCCAGTCGGCCGGTCACCGCGATGACGCGCAGCAGCCAGTTCAGGGAGCCCAGGGTCTCGTCGAGCGCCGTGGCGAGGACGCCGCCGTGCGCGAGGCCGGGCGCACCCTGGTGGGCGGGCTTGACGGTGAACTCCGCGGTGACGCGCACACCCTCGCCCGCGCGGGCCTCCAGGTGGAGTCCGTGCGGCTGTCCGTGGCCGCAGCCGAAGCAGTGCTCGTAGTGCGCGCCGAGGAGTTCGCCGGGGGCCGGGGCATCGGGGTGCCGCACCGGCGCCGTGGCGTCGGCGGGGGGCGTCAACGCTGTGTTTCGTCCACTCACAGCCGCAGACCTTACCCGCGCGGCTACCCGCCGGTCGCCTCGTGGCAGGCTTGGCCGCATGCAGCTCTCCCCCGCGCACCACGACGAACGCCTGACAGCCCCCCGTTCCTGGTGGGCCATCGCCGCCCTCACCGGTCTGGCCTGCGCGCTGATGCTGCTCCCGCTGGGCACGCTGCCGCTGCTGGCGGGGCTGGTCGGGGGCACCGCGCTGACGGGGCTGGCGGTGAGTTCGTACGGTTCCCAGCGGGTGCGCGTGGTGGGCGGCGCGCTGGCCGCCGGGGAGGCCCGGATCCCGGTGACGGCGCTCGGCGACCCGGAGGCGCTGGACGCCGAGGAGGCGCGCGCCTGGCGCACGTACAAGGCCGACACCCGCGCCTTCATGCTGATGCGCAGCTACGTGCCGACGGCGGTGCGCGTCGAGGTCACCGACCCGGCCGACCCGACCCCGTACGTCTACGTCTCCACCCGCGAGCCGCAGGCCCTGGTCGCGGCCATCCGCGCGGCGCAGGGCCGGGACTGACCCCGGTCGGGCTCAGTCCTTGGGCTCGATGGCCCGCGGGTCGAACGTCCGGCCCTCGACTGCGGCCCTGGCCGCCTCGGGAAGGGCTTCGGCGGGCCGCTCCAGGGGCGGGAGCTGCGGCAGCGCGTTCCAGGGCACGGCACGGGCCCGCAGGTCCGTACGCACCTTCTCGGCGAGTTTTCGGGTGTCCCGGCGGTTCATGACCGCTCCTACCGCGGCGCCGACCATGAACGGCATCAGGTTGGGCAGGTTGCGGAACATCCGCTTCATGATCTGCTGGCGCAGTTCGCGCTTCATCTGGCCGCCGAGCGCCGCGTTCAGCGTGGTCGGCTTGGTCAGGTCGACCCCGCGCTCCTCCGTCCACGACGTGAGGTAGGCGACGCTGCGCTCCTTGAGGTTGCCGGGCGGTCGCAGGCCGTAGACCTCGTGGAGTTCGGCGATGAGCTTCAGCTCGATCGCGGCGACCCCGGTGATCTCGGCGGCCAGCTCGGCCGGCATGGCGGGGGGCACCGGCAGCATGGCGGCGGCGCCGATCCCGGCGCCGACCGTGGAGGTGGCGTTGGCGGCGCCCGAGATCAGCTTGTCGGCCAGCTGATCGGGCCCGAGGCCCGGGAACTGCGCGCGCAGGGTCGCGAGGTCCCGAACCGGAACGCGCGGTGCGTTCTCGATGACTCGGTCGGTGAGGTAAAGGGCGGCGGCCCTGGCACTTTCGCCGCCCTTGCGCACACCGTTCTTGACGGCTTGCAGCCGACGGACCCCGGAGCGCTTCCGGGGCCCCTCGCCGGCCTCGGAGGCCGACGGCACCGCCTCGGCGGTGTCGGGGAGCACGGCGGGTACGCCGGGGGCTCCAGGGCCCGTTGCCAGGCCCTCGGTTCCCTCGTGCGTCTCCGCCGGATCACCAGCTTTTCGGAAGCGGCGCTTCCGAAATGGTGTCGAGCCAGTCACGGCCGACGCCTCTCAGTCGCATTCGCGGCAGATGGGCTGACCGTTCTTCTCGCGGGCCAGCTGGCTGCGGTGGTGCACCAGGAAGCAGCTCGTGCAGGTGAACTCGTCGGCCTGCTTCGGCAGGACCCGTACGGCCAGTTCCTCGTTGGAGAGGTCTGCGCCGGGCAGGTCGAGGCCCTCCGCGTTGTCGATTTCGTCCAGGTCGACGTTCGAGGACGACTTCTCGTTGCGACGAGCCTTCAGCTCTTCGATGCTGTCGTTGTCTACGTCGTCGTCGGTCTTGCGCGGGGTGTCGTAGTCCGTTGCCATAGTTCGCTCTCCCCCTCTGGGATTTAGCGGGTGTCTCAGCGCACGTAACGCGCGAGAGGCCGGACTTGTGCCCGACCTGAGGCGGAGATTTTGCCTCACATCAAGGTCTGTTACTCAATCGACACCCAGCCGCACATTCAGAAGAGCGATTGGCTGGGATGACGACCGGGACCGTACACGGTCCGGGGGCCGTCTTGCACAAACGCCACCCCATGTATTTCCCGCCGCTAGGGGGGCCGGAAACCCGGACTTCCCGGGCTTTCCGGCCCCCCCAAGGTCACTGAGCGCATAGGGACGGACACTCGACACTGTGATCGATCGCACAGAAGTCACTGTCTTCACTACCCAAGCATTCAGCCAACAGCGAACACGGGGTGGGTCGGCTCACAAGGGCAGAGTGACACGCATCACGAGGCCACCGCCCTCGCGGGGGACCGCCTGGATCCGCCCGCCGTGTGCGCGCGCCACGGAGCGCGCGATGGAGAGGCCGAGCCCGACACCCTTGTCGCTGCCCGTGCGCTCCGTACGCAGCCGTCTGAAGGGCTCGAAGAGGTTGTCCACCTCGTACGCGGGAACCACGGGACCCGTGTTCGATACCAGCAGGACCGCCTGCCCGTGCACGGCCTCGGTGGTGACGTCCACCCAGCCGCCCTCGGGCACGTTGTAGCGGACGGCGTTCTGCACCAGGTTGAGCGCGATCCGCTCCAGCAGCACGCCGTTGCCCTGCACCACGGCCAGCGCGCGCTCGCCGCGGATCTCCACGCCCTTGGCCTGCGCCTCCCCGCGCGCCTGATCGAGGGCGCGCGAGGCCACCTCGGCCAGGTCCACGGGCTTGCGCTCGATGATCTGGTTGTCGCTGCGGGCCAGCAGCAGCAGGCCCTCGACCAGCTGCTCGCTGCGCTCGTTGGTGGCGAGCAGTGTCTTGCCGAGCTGCTGGAGCTCCACCGGAGCCCCGGGATCGGAGAGGTGCACCTCCAGCAGCGTCCGGTTGATGGCCAGCGGGGTCCTCAGCTCGTGCGAGGCGTTGGCCACGAACCGCTGCTGGGCCGTGAAGGCCCGCTCCAGCCGGTCGAGCATCTCGTCGAAGGTGTCGGCGAGCTCCTTGAGCTCGTCGTCCGGACCGTCCAGCTCGATCCGCCGGGTGAGGTCGGAACCGACCACCCGGCGGGCGGTCCGGGTGATCTTGCCCAGCGGCGAGAGCACCCGGCCGGCCATCGCGTAGCCGAAGGCGAAGGCGATGATGCTCAGCCCCATCAGCGCCATCAGCGAACGGCTCAGCAGGTCGTCCAGCGCGTGCCGGCGCTGTTCGAGGATGCAGGTGTTGATCGCCGCGTTGAACTGGTCGGGCATCTGGCCCGTCCCGCTCACGCCGGGGCAGCTGCTGGTGACCTGGATCGGGCCGCCGCCCACGATCGTGAACGGCAGCGCGTTGCCCTGCCGCAGCGCCTGGGCCGCCAGCAGGTAGATGATCGACAGCAGCAGGATGCCGGCGATCAGGAACATCCCGCCGTACAGCAGCGTCAGACGTATCCGGATGGTCGGCCGCAGCCAAGGGAAAGGACCCTCGGGCTGCCCGGGGTCCCAGGTCGGTTTCGGTGGCGCCGATGGTGGCGCCGGGGTCGCTGCCACCCGCGTCAGATCCGGTAGCCGGAACCGGGGACGGTCACGATGACCGGCGGCTCCCCCAGCTTGCGGCGCAGCGTCATCACCGTCACGCGCACCACGTTGGTGAAGGGGTCCGTGTTCTCGTCCCACGCCTTCTCCAGGAGCTGCTCGGCGGACACGACCGTGCCCTCGCTGCGCATGAGGACCTCCAGCACCGCGAACTCCTTCGGCGCCAGCTGCACCTCCTTGCCCTCGCGGAACACCTCGCGCCGGTTCGGGTCCAGCTTGATCCCCGCGCGCTCCAGCACGGGGGGCAGCGCGACCGTGGTGCGCCGGCCCAGCGCCCGTACCCGGGCGGTCAGCTCGGTGAACGCGAAGGGCTTGGGCAGATAGTCGTCCGCCCCGATCTCCAGGCCCTCGACCCGGTCGCTCACGTCGCCGGAGGCCGTCAGCATGAGCACGCGGGTGGGCATGCCGAGCTCGACGATCTTCCGGCACACGTCGTCACCGTGCACGAGCGGGAGGTCCCGGTCGAGCACGACCACGTCGTAGTCGTTCACTCCGACGCGCTCCAGGGCCGCGGCACCGTCGTACACGACGTCCACGGCCATGGCCTCCCGGCGCAGTCCGGTGGCCACCGCATCGGCGAGCAGCTGCTCGTCCTCGACGACGAGTACGCGCACGTCGTTTCCTTCCTCAGAGCCCGTCAGGGCAGGTGTGTCATGTGGCCTCCATCCTGCCCCTTTCGCCGGTAAACCGGCTGTAAGACGCTGCTCGCGGGCGCCCGCGGGGTGACGCGAGGGACGGAAGTGAGGATTCCCCGGCCTTACGAGGTTTCTGGGTCCAGCGCGGCGGGGAGGACGACTTCACACCCCGAACACCTCCCTGACGGCGCACTGCCACGTGCCGCCGCCGACCCACGAAGAGGGGGCGAACCCACCATGGACGCATTCACCGCGGGTCTCCTGCAGCGCATCAGGAGCACGCAGTCGGACCTCAGGCAGGCTCGCGAGACGGGCGACGACTTCCTCGTGGAAGTGGAACAGGCGGAGCTGGAAGACCTCCAGCGCATCGCAGCCGATCACGGCGTTCCGGTCACCGTCTCCGCCTGCTGATCCCAGGTCTCCGCCCGCCGGCTCCAGCCGCCGGCGCCCACCACCCCCGGACCCCGGAGGCCGCCACCCGGCCACCGGGGTTCCTTCATGCCCCGGCCTTCCCGGGGCACTCAGTCGTGCCAGGCCCCGGCTTCCTCCAGCAGCGGCTGCAGCGAGGCGAACACCGCGGGGGTCGCGGCCAGCACGAGATCGCCCGAGGCGGGCTCGCCGGGGCGGCCGCCCGTCACCGCGCCGGCCTCCCGCGCGATCAGCTCGCCCGCCGCCAGGTCCCAGGGGTTCAGCCCGCGCTCCCAGTACCCGTCCAGCCGTCCGGCGGCCACGTCGCACAGGTCGATCGCCGCCGAGCCGCCCCGCCGGACGTCCCGGACCAGCGGGATGATCCGCTGCGCGACGTCCGCCTGGTGCGCCCGCCGGGTCTGGACGTACGCGAATCCGGTGCCGATCAGCGCCTGGTCCAGCGGAGCGGCCGGCCGGCAGGCGAGGCGGACCCCGCCCAGCCAGGCCCCGCGCCCCAGCACCGCGTGGTACGTCTCCCCGCGCATCGGCGCCGCCACGACCCCGGCCACCGTCTCGCCGCGGTACTCGGCCGCGATGGACACGCCCCAGGTGGGCAGCCCGTAGAGGTAGTTCACCGTGCCGTCCAGCGGGTCGATGACCCACCGCACGCCACTGGTGCCCGCCGATTCCGAGCCCTCCTCGCCCAGCAGCCCGTCCTCGGGCCGCCGCTCGCCGAGGAGGCCGGTGATCAGCTTCTCGGCCGCGATGTCCATCTCGGTCACCACGTCGATCGGGCTCGTCTTGGTGGAGGCGACCGCCAGATCGGCGGGCCGCCCGTCCCGCAGCAGCGCCCCCGCCCGGGCGGCCGCATCCAGGGCCACGTCCAGCAGTTCGGTCTTCAGCTCTTCGGAGATCACGCCCGGCTCCCGTTCATCGACTTCTGCGGATGTCACTGCGCGGCACTACGCGTACGGGCTGTCCACGCCCGCCGCCGCCGGCCGGGGCCCGCGGGCCGGGCAGCAGCCCACCGCGCACAGGTCGTGGCTCGCTCCGAGCAGCCCGAGCGCGCAGCGCTCCACGGACTCGCCCCGTTCCGCCGCTGCCCGCTCCAGCACGAGGTCCCGTACCGCCGCCGCGAACCGGGGGTCGGAGCCGACGGTGGCCGAGCGGGCGACGGGCAGCCCCAGCTCGGCGGCCTTCGCCGTCGCCTCCGTGTCGAGGTCGTAGAGCACCTCCATGTGGTCCGAGACGAAGCCGATGGGCACCATGACCACCGCCGGGGCGCCCGCCGCGTGCAGGGCCTCCAGGTGGTCGCAGATGTCCGGCTCCAGCCACGGGATGTGCGGGGCTCCGCTGCGCGACTGGTAGACGAGCTCCCAGGGCAGCTCGGTGCCGGTCTCCGCGCGGACCGCGTCGGCGATCAGCTTCGCGACGTCCAGGTGCTGCTTGACGTAGGCCCCGCCCTCGCCGTCCGCCGTGTGCTCCCCGGCCGGGCCGGAGGCGTCCGCGGCCGCGTTCGGGATGGAGTGCGTGGTGAAGGCCAGGTGCGCCCCGGCGCGGACCTCCTCGGGCAGCGAGGCCAGCGAGGCCAGCACCCCGTCGATCATGGGCTGTACGAAGCCGGGGTGGTTGAAGTAGTGCCGCAGCTTGTCGACCCGGGGCAGGTCGGCTTCGGCCACGCCCTCCCGGACGAGCAGGGCGAGCGCGTCGGCGAGGTTCTCGCGGTACTGCCGGCAGCCCGAGTACGAGGCGTACGCGCTGGTCGCGAGCACCGCGATGCGGCGGCGCCCGTCGGCGGCCATCTCGCGCATCACGTCGTCCAGGTACGGGGCCCAGTTGCGGTTGCCCCAGTAGACCGGCAGGTCCAGCCCGTGCCCGACGAAGTCCTTGCGCAGGGCGTCCAGCAGCTCGCGGTTCTGGCCGTTGATCGGGCTGACGCCGCCGAAGCCGAAGTAGTGCTGCCCGACCTCCTTGAGCCGCTCGCGCGGGATGCCGCGGCCGCGCGTGACGTTCTCCAGGAACGGCACGACGTCGTCGGGTCCCTCGGGGCCGCCGAAGGACAGCAGCAGGAGGGCGTCGTAGGGGGCGGCGGGGCCTTCGGCCGAGCCGGCGGCGGTGGCGCGGAGCTGGTCAGACATGCCTCGAATCCTGCCACCCGAGGGCGCCGGGCGGAAAACAGGACCGGAGAGCGGGACCCGCGCGGGGCCGTCCGGCCCGGGCCGAAGGGCACCCGCCCGCTGTCCGGTTCCTCCCCGCGCGGGCGGCTTGTGTGCGGCCGTAACCTGTATGGGCCAATGACGTCCCTTACGGAGGGCACCTTGCCCAGTCCCTACCGCGCGATCTTCGCCGCCCCCGGGAGCCGCGGCTTCAGCGCGGCCGGCCTCATAGGCCGGCTGCCGCTCTCCATGGTCGGCATCGGCATCCTGACGATGATCTCCGAGCTCACCGGCCGGTACTCGCTGGCCGGCGCCCTCACCGCCACCCTCGCGCTCTCCGCCGCCGTGATCGGCCCCCAGGTCTCCCGCCTGGTCGACCAGTACGGCCAGCGCCGCGTCCTGCGCCCGGCGAGCCTGCTCGCGGCCCTGGCCATCTCCGGGCTGCTGCTGTGCGCGGCCAACCACACGCCCGACTGGACCCTGTTCCTGTTCACCGCACTCGCCGGCTCCGTGCCCAGCGTGGGCGCGATGATCCGGGCCCGGTGGACGGCCATCTACCGGGACTCGCCGCGCGAACTGCACACGGCGTACTCCCTGGAGTCCGTCCTGGACGAGGTCTGCTTCATCTTCGGGCCGATCCTCGCCATCGGGCTCTCCACCACCTGGTTCCCCGAGGCGGGCCCACTGGTCGCCGGGGTCTGCCTGCTCGTGGGCGTGTGGTGGCTGACGGCGCAGCGCACCACCGAGCCCGCCCCGCACCCGCGCGGCGCGGACGCCGACCGGACCTCGGCCCTGCGCTCCCCCGGACTCCAGGTGCTGGTGGCCACCTTCGTGGCCACCGGGGCCATCTTCGGCTCCATCGACGTGGTCACGCTGGCCTTCGCCGAGGAGCAGGGCCACAAGGCGTGGGCCAGCTTCATCCTGGCCGTCTGGGCCGTCGGTTCCTGCCTCGCCGGCATCGTCTTCGGCCTGCTGCACCTCAAGGGCAAGGCCGAACGCAGGTGGGTGCTGGGCATCTGTGCGATGGCCGTGAGTATGATCCCCCTCCTACTGGCCGGGAACCTTCCGTTTCTGGCCGTGGCGCTCTTCGTCTCGGGCCTCGCCATCGCTCCCACGATGATCACCACGATGGCCCTGATCGAGGCGCACGTACCACGCGCGAAGCTGACCGAGGGGATGACCTGGACGGGCACCGGGCTCGCGGTCGGGGTCGCGCTCGGGTCCTCCGTGGCCGGCTGGGTCATCGACGCCGCCGGCGCGCGGACCGGGTACGTCGTCTCCATCTCGGCGGGGACCGCCGCGGCGGCGGTTGCGTTCGCGGGTTACCGCCGGCTGACGAGGCCGGCGCAAGGGGAGGAGCCTTCCAACGATGGCGACGACGGGGACAGCAGGCAGCAGCGGGACACGGACCGCCGCGTGGCATAACTGGGCGGGCAACATCAGCGCCACGCCCGCGCGCGTGGTCGCTCCGGCATCGGTCGGGGAGCTCCAGGAGGCGGTCCGCCGGGCCGCCGCGGACGGGCTGAAGGTGAAGGCGGTCGGTACCGGCCACTCCTTCACCGCGGCCGCCGCGACCGACGGCGTACTGATCCGCCCCCAGGCTCTGGCCGGGATCCGGGCGATCGACCGGGAAGCGGGCACCGTCACCGTGGCGGCGGGCACGGTCCTCAAGGACCTCAACCTGGCCCTCGCCAGAGAGGGCCTGTCGCTCACCAACATGGGCGACATCATGGAGCAGACGGTCTCCGGCGCCACCAGCACCGGCACCCACGGAACCGGCCGCGACTCGGCCTCCATCGCCGCCCAGATACGCGGCCTGGAGCTGGTCACGGCCGACGGCGAGCTGCTGACGTGCTCCGAGAAGGAGCGTCCCGAGGTCTTCGCGGCGGCCCGGCTGGGCATCGGCGCGCTCGGCGTGGTCACCTCGCTCACCTTCGCCGTGGAGCCGCTCTTCTTCCTGACCGCCCGTGAGGAGCCCATGAGCTTCGACCGGGTGACGGCCGAGTTCGACCAGCACCACGCGGAGAACGAGCACTTCGAGTTCTACTGGTTCCCGCACACGGGCAACTGCAACACCAAGCGCAACAACCGCAGCCAGGGCCCGGCCGCCCCGCCCGGAGCGGTCTCCGCCTGGGTCGAGGACGAGCTGCTGTCCAACGGCCTCTTCCAGGCCGTCAACTCCTTCGGCCGCGCCGTCCCGGCGGCCATCCCCTCCATCGCCCGGATCGCGAGCCGCGCCCTGTCCGCGCGCACCTACACGGACATCCCGTACAAGGTGTTCACCAGCCCGCGCCGGGTGCGGTTCGTGGAGATGGAGTACGCCCTTCCGCGCGAGCGGGTCGTCGAGGCGCTGCGGGAGCTGAAGTCCATGGTGGACCGCTCCGGCCTGCGGATCAGCTTCCCGGTGGAGGTGCGCACGGCTCCGGCGGACGACATCACCCTGTCGACGGCCTCGGACCGCGAGAGCGCGTACATCGCGGTGCACATGTACAAGGGCACTCCGTACCAGGCCTACTTCACGGCCGCCGAGCGGATCTTCACCGAGTACGGCGGGCGGCCGCACTGGGGCAAGGTGCACACGCGGGACGCGGAGTACTTCGCCGGGGTGTACCCGCGCTTCGGGGAGTTCACCGCGCTCCGCGACCGGCTCGACCCGGACCGGGTCTTCGGCAACGACTACCTGCGGCGCGTACTGGGCGACTGAGGACGGGCGGCCGGTCCTCAGGGGGCCGGCGACTCCTGGCCGGCACCGGTGCCCCCGCCTTCGCCCGACCCGCCGCCCGGGGTCGACTTGCCGGGGCTCGGCGTCGGCGTGGGCTTCGGGGTGGGCGTGGGGGTCGGGGTCGGGGTGGGCTTCGGCGGGGTCGGGGTCGGCGTCGGGTCCACGGAGCGGGAGGGACTGGGGTCCGGGCTCGGGCTCCGGCCGCCATGGCCGGTCGAAGGGCTCGGGGAGGTCCCCGGGCCCGGGGTCTTCCCGCCCTTGCCGCCGGTTTCCCCCTCGGGCGGAGCGGGCTTCTCCTTCGACACCTTGTGGGTGCCGGCGGAGAAGACGGTCCCGCCCCCCTTGCTGACGGAGGTGTCGGCGATCGCCTCGTACGTCCCGATGCCGCCGAGGGCGATGGCGAAGGCGGCCCCCGAGGCGACCGCCGTGCGCTTCCAGCCCCGGAACCGCTTGCCGTGCACGGTGGCCTCGCCGAACTCCTCCGAGGTCTCCGGCATCGGGACCTGGCGCAGCATCATCGTCCCGTCGGGCGCCCGCACCTCACGGGGCTCCTCGCGCGGCCCCGCCACGGGGACCTGACGGGCCTTCGGCCGGGCCGTCTCGCGGAGCTGGTCGCCGGTGCGGCGGAAGAAGTGCTGGATGACGGGTCCGCCCGCGGTGGCCACCACGCTCACCACGCCGGCGCCGAGGATGGTCCCGTAGACGCCCATCTGCGAGGCGAGCAGGGCCGCCGCGACCGTGGCGAGGGAGGAACCCGCGACCTGAGCCGCACTCAGATCGAGCTTCTTCTTCTCCTGCTCCTGCTCCGGTCCCACGTCCAGCACCGTCTTCTGACCCATCGCCATCCCCTGCGTGTCCTGCCCTTCGCGCTCCAACGCCTTCTCCCGTTACTGACACGTCAGCGAAACGGATAGTTCCGTTTCCGGAGATTCTGTGAAGCAAGACACCCGAATTCGGGCGCACGCGCAGGTCCGGCCCGATGTGGACCCGATCCAGGGCAGCCCAACTCCCGCCGTCCGGGACAAGTTCGGCGGCGCGGCGGTCCACCCAGGTGGCCCGAATGGAGTACTGTGGCGAGCCCTGGGGCCGTCCTTCCTTACGGATGTCCGGACTCGGGAGAGGGGGCCGGCTGATGGAAAAACGGCACTCGAGACCGGCGATGCCGCGGTATTGCACGGGATCCTGCTGCGCACAGTAATCGTTTGGTCACTGTGCGTACCCAACAGGTAACCGTGCCATAACAGCGATCAAGGGCGCATGCCCGACACGCCGGTTTAACTCGGCAAGGTAGTGGCAGGCTGCACCCGGGCAGGCCACACTCGACTAGCGGAAGCAGCGACGCACGTGACGTCGGCAGGCACCACCCGGGAGGTCCCCATGCCCGAACTGCGTGTCGTGGCCGTCTCAAATGACGGCACACGACTGGTGCTCAAGGCTGCGGACAGCACGGAGTACACGCTTCCGATCGACGAGCGTCTCCGGGCTGCCGTGCGCAACGACCGTGCGCGCCTGAACCAGATCGAGATCGAGGTGGAGAGCCACCTCCGCCCCCGCGACATCCAGGCCCGCATACGAGCCGGTGCCTCCGCGGAGGAGGTCGCCCAGCTGGCGGGCATCCCCGTCGACCGCGTACGGCGCTTCGAGGGCCCCGTGCTCGCCGAGCGCGCGTTCATGGCGGAGCGGGCCCGCAAGACCCCCGTGCGCCGGCCCGGCGAGAACACCGGACCCCAGCTCGGCGAGGCCGTGCAGGAGAGGCTCTCGCTGCGCGGGGCCGAGAAGGAATCCGTCCAGTGGGACTCCTGGCGCCGCGACGACGGCACCTGGGAGGTCCTGCTGGTCTACCGGGTCGCGGGCGAACCGCACTCGGCGAGCTGGACGTACGACCCGCCGCGCCGGCTGGTCGTGGCCGTGGACGACGAGGCCCGCTCGCTGATCGGCGAGTCCGACGACCTGCCGGCGACCCCGGAGCCGAGCTTCCCGTTCGTGCCGAGGATCGCGCGGCTGCCCCGCGACCGACCGCTGGACCGCGCGCTCGACCGTCAGATGGAACGGCCGACAGCGCCCCCTCCCCCGCCGGAGCCGGAGCCGGAGGAAGAGCGGGACACGCTGACGGCCCTGCTGGAGGCGGTACCGAGCTTCCGCGGGGACCTGGTGGTCCCGGAGCCGGTGAGCGAGCCGGAGGTGGAGGAGCCGCCCGCCGCCTCGGCTTCGGCCGGTGCGGGTTCCGCGTACGCCGACGTCCTGATGCCGCGCACCGTGGCGGGACACCGGGACCGGCTGACGGGCACCACCGACCGGCAGGCGGAGGCCGACGGAGTGCGGCCCGGCCGCCGCGCGGCGGTGCCGAGCTGGGACGAGATCGTCTTCGGCACCCGCCGCAAGAAGCAGGAGTAGCGGCCCGTTCCTCGGCGGCGGACATCGTCGCCGGGGAACGGTCCCCCCTTTTTTTCGGCTAGCCCGGCAGTCCGGCTAGCCCGGCAGTTCGCCTACCGCCACCTCGCGCGCGGGGTCCGCGGACCATTCCGACCAGCTGCCCGCGTACAGCGCCGCCGGGATGCCCGCGGCCGCCAGGGCCAGGACCTCGTGGGCCCCCGAGACGCCCGAGCCGCAGTACACCCCGACCGGGGTCGCGGTGTCGGCGTGCACACCCAGGCCTTCGAAGCGGGCCCGCAGGGCGTCGCGGTCCAGGAGCAGGCCGTCGGATCCCGTGTTCTCGCCGGTCGGCGCCGACAGCGCCCCGGGGATGTGGCCCCCGACCGGGTCGATCGGTTCGACCTCGCCCCGGTACCGTTCGCCCGCGCGTGCGTCCAGCAGTACACCCGTCCGGGCCAGTGCTGCCGCCGCATCCGCGTCCAGCAGTCCGATGGCACCCGGATTTGGCTTGAAATCACCCTCGCTCACAGGAGTGACCTCGGCCGACAGCGGGCCGTCGGCGGCCCGCCACGCAGCCAGTCCCCCGTCCAGGACCCGCACCCGCGGGTGACCCGTCCAGCGCAACAGCCACCACGCGCGCGCCGCCGCCCAGCCGAGACCGCCGTCGTACACGACCACGGGCGCGTCCCCCGAGACGCCGGCCCGCCGCATCACCGCCCCGAACTCCTCGGGATCCGGCAGCGGGTGCCGGCCGCCGGAGCCCGCCGGGCCTGCCAGTTCCGCGTCGAGGTCGACGTAGACCGCGTCCGGGAGGTGTCCGGCCTCGTACTCGGGCCGCAGGTTCGGGCCGCCGAGCTGCCAGCGGACGTCGAGGAGCACCGGGGGCAGCGGGCCGGCCAGCTCCTCCTTCAGGTCGGCGGCGGAGACGAGCGGGGAGCGGGGCTGGTTCGCAGTCATGCGGGTCATTTTGCTCCCCCTCTCCGCACCCCGCGTAACAAGTCGGACATCGACAGGCGCACTGATCCGGTCATCTCTCGCGGCTCCCGCGAAACCCGGCCGGTCGGGGCGCGCCGGGCCCGCGGGAGTGGAAGCATCAGCTCCGGGAAGGGTCACGAGCGTGACGACGGAGGAGACGGCTGACATGACCGAGGCATCGGAAGCAACGCGGCGCACGCCCGGCACGCCGTGCTGGGCGAGCCTGATGGTGCACGGCCTCGGGACCACCGAGGAGTTCTACGCAGATCTGTTCGGCTGGGAGTACGAGCCCGGCCCCGAGCAGCTCGGCCCGTACGTCCGGGCCATGCTCGACGGCCGGGAGGTGGCCGGCATCGGTGAGATGCCGCCGGACCGGCAGCTCCCGGTGGCCTGGACCACGTACCTCGCCACGGACGACGCCGACGCGACGGCCGAGTCCGTCCGCTCCTGCGGCGGCACGGTGGCGGTGGGCCCGCTGGACGCCGGGGTCGCGGGACGGGTGGCGATCTGCTCGGACCCGCTGGGAGCGATCTTCGGGCTCTGGCAGGCGGCGTCCCACCTCGGGACCCGGCTGGCCGGGGGGCCCGGCACCCCGGTGTGGCACGAGCTGGTCACGCAGGACACCTCGACGGTCGGGAAGTTCTACGAGCACGTCTTCGGCCACGAGGCCCGGGCGCACGCCGGTGCGGGCGATGCCGCCGACGAGTTCGACTACCTCACGCTGTGCCTGGAGGACCGGCCGGTGGCGGCCGTGCACGGGGTCGGCCGCTCCCTGCCCCACGACCGGGGGCCGCACTGGATGACGTACTTCGAGGTGGAGGACACCGACGCGGCCGCCGCCCGGGTCCAGCAGCTCGGCGGCGGCATCGTGCAGCCGCCGCGCGAGGGCCTGAGCGGGCGGCTGGCGGTGGTCACGGACCCGGAGGGCGCGGTGTTCACGCTCGTACGCGGCAGGGGCTGAGCGGGCCGGCCCGGCGCTGCCGGGCCGGTATCTAGGTGCTCACCGAGTCCGTGCGCGCGGGCCTTCCGGTGACCATCAGTGCCGCGGCCGGCGCTGCGAGCAGGACCGCGCCGAAGGCCCACCACAGGACCTCGGGGTAGCCGGAGATCACGAGGGGCATGGTGGCGAGGGTCTCGCCCACCTGCTGGGCCGCGAGGGCGGCGGCCGACAGGACCCCCGCCCCCCGCAGGGCGGTCCCGGCGGTCGCGGTGACCAGGAGCGGGCCGAGCGCCGTGCCGGTGCCGAGGCCGGTGAGGAGCGTGGCGGGCAGCACGCCGGCCGCGTAGGAGTAGTCCCCTCCGGTGCGGACCAGAACGAACAGGCCGACGGCCACGAGGACCAGGCCCGCGGCGGCCGGCACTCCGGGTGCGGCGCGGTCGACCAGCCGGGCGGACACCTGGGTGGAGCCGACGAGCATCGCGGCGACCATCGGGAGGAGCATGAGTCCCGCCTGCACCGGGGCGTATCCGATCCCGTTCGCCAGGTAGTACGCCAGGTACGAGGACAGGATCAGGGTGCCGGCGCCGGCCAGCAGCAGGGCCAGGACGGAGCCCGCCCGGTCCCGGCCGCTGGGACCGGAGCGGTCCGAAGCCCGGCCGGCCACCCGGCTCAGCTGCCACAGGTACGTGCCGGTCAGCAGGGTTCCGGAGGTGAGCAGGAGCAGGTTCAGAGGGGTGACACCGCCGGACTGCACCACCCCGAAGAGTCCGTACAGCAAAAGCGCCAGTCCGCCGGATCCGAGCAGGGCGCCGGACAGGCCGGAGCGGGCGCCGGGGTTCGCGGGTTCGCCGGGCAGGGCCGCGACGAGGAACAGGCCGACGACGGCGAAGGCCGCCAGGGCGAACAGGCAGACGCGCCAGTCGAGGTACCGGACGAGGGGGCCGGCCAGGAGCAGCCCGAAGGCCGGGCCGCCGCTCGTGAGCGCGACGTAGACCCCGAAGGCCGTGCCGCGCTTCCTCGGGTCGGTGTGGCCGGTGGCGAGCAGGGACAGCGTCGCCGGGGCCAGCAGCGCCGCGAAGGCTCCCTGCAGCGCGCGGGCCGCCATCAGCAGGCCCGGTGCCGGGGCCAGCGCGGCGAACACGGACGCCGCGCCGAAGCCGGCCAGGCCGATGACCAGTACCCGCTTGCGGCCGACGAGGTCCGCGAGGTGGCCGCCGAGCGGCAGCAGGGCGCCGAAGGCGACCCAGTAGAGGGTGAGCAACAGGCTCAGGGCCTCGTGATCGGCGCCCAGTTCGCTCTGTACCGCCGGAGCCGACAGTTGGGAGGCCGTCGCCACGAGCGCCAGCATCAGCTGGAGGAGGCAGACCACCGCGAGGGTCCATCGCGGCCGGTACGCCGGGACCGCGGGTGGGCGGGCGGGTTCCGCCGCCGCAGGAGCCGCGTCCGCCGCCCCCGGGGCCGAGCCGGAAGGCGGGCCGAACCCGGCCGCGTCCGCCGCCGCCGTCGGGGCGTACGCGGGCGGCAGCGGGTGGGGCCGGGGCGCGGGCACCCGGGGGTCCGCCCGCTCGGGGGTGGGCCCTTCCCGGACCGCGGGGGCGAAGTCGAGCAATTGGGCCGCATGCCGGCCCAGTTGGGCGAGGACCGTACCCGGCAGCCACTCCCCGGCCTGCTCGGCGGCCGTGCGCTCGGCCACCTGCGCGGGGGTGGGCCGCCGGGCCGGATCCTTGTGCAGGCATGCGCCCACGAGGTCGGCCAGGCCCTCCGGAACGCCCGTCAGGTCCGCCTCCTCCTCCGCGACGCGGAAGAGGTGGGCGTTCAGGCCGGTGCTCCCGGCGCCGAAGAGGAGCCGCCCGGTGGCGGCGTAGACGAGGACGGCACCCAGGCAGAACACGTCGCTGGCGGGGGTGAGTTCGAGGCCGCGGACCTGTTCCGGCGACATGAACCCGGCGGATCCGATGAGCATGCCCGTGTGGGTGAGCAGGCTGTCCCCGGCGAGGCTGTCCATCGCGCGGGCGATGCCGAAGTCGATGACGCGCGGACCGTCGACGGTGACCAGGACGTTGGACGGCTTGAGGTCGCGGTGGATCAGGCCCGCCTCGTGGACGGCCTGCAGGGCCAGGGCGAGCCGGTTGGCGAGGGTGTGCACGGAGTGCTCGGGCAGCGGCCCGAAGTCCTTGGCGACCACGGTGTGCAGATCGGGGCCCGGGATGTACTGGGTCGCCACCCAGGGCACGGCGGCCTCGGGGTCGGCGTCGAGCACGGCGGCGGTCCAACTGCCGCCCACCCGCCGCGCGGCGGCCACCTCCCGGGAGAAGCGCCTGCGGAACTCCGGGTTCCCGGCGTACTCGGCCTGCACGACCTTGACGGCGACGGTGCGCCCGCCCTCTGAGCGGCCCAGGTAGACCAGGCCCATGCCGCCGGCACCCAGCCGGGCGATCAGACGGTACGGGCCGATACGGGGCGGGTCTTCGACGATCAGCTGATCCACGCGCTGAGGATAGTGGGGCTATCCAACGAGCGGGAGCGCCTCGATGGAATCGATGGAATCAACGGATCCGATGGAGGTGACCATATGGTGACATTCCATCACACCACGCACCGCTTCCACGACGCGAGCCAGTCCGCGCTCCTGTTCGCCACCAACGTCGCGGCCATCGTCGCCACCGGGACGGTCGTCTTCCTCGCCTACGAGGTCCGGGCCGGCGCCGGTGAGGCGGGCATCGCGGTGGGCGCGTTCCGCGGCCGGACGCTCGCCGCGGTGTCGGCCATCGTGCTGCTGGTCGCCGTACCGCTCACCGCGGGCACCCTCTCCGTCGCCCGCGACCGCGCGCTCGCGGCGAACGCGCGGCCGGTGGCCGAGCGGTGGGCCGCCACGGGCAACCGGCAGATCGCCTCGGTCGAGGCCCGCAACGGCGTGGTCGTGGTGGGCGTCCTGGGCCTGCCGCCCCAGCCCGCCCCCACCGCCCTGCGCGAGGCGCTGAACCTGGGCGGGATGCGGGACGCCGCGCTCGAACTCCACCTGGTCGGCGGACGCACCCACTGGTGCCCGGCGGACGGCGCCACGTGCACCGTTCGCGACTCCTCCCGCACCTGAAGCCGGTCGGGAAGCGGCGCGGCCGGGGTCAGTCCTCGGCGCTGGGGCTGCGCTCCCCGTGCAGGCGCAGGACGTCGGCGTCGCTGCGGAAGCGGTGGGCCCAGCGGCGGCCGTCGAAGACGCTCAGGCCGGGGATGTGCCGGGTCTCCAGCGCCAGGATCACGAAGGCCGTCGCCGCCGCGGCCAGGGCGAGCCGTCCCTGTCCGGCGGCCGCTCCGATCGCGGCCGCGGCGAAGATGGCTCCGGCGGTGGTCACCCCGTGGACGAGGTCGCCCTCGGTGCGGCTCTGGCGGAAGACCAGGCCGCCCCCGATGAATCCGACGCCGGTGACGACTCCCGCGAGGGCGTTGGGGGCGCCGTCCAAGGCGAGGACCGCCACGAGGGCGGCGCCGACTCCGATCATGGAGAAGGTCCGGTTGCCGGCGGCGGCCCCCCTCAGGGTGCGTTCCAGGCCGAGCGCGTAGGTGAGGACGAAGGCCACCGCGAGGTGGCCGATCGTGACCAGGGTGGAGGTGTCCGCCTGCCGGTAGTCCATCGGCCGCCCTTCCGGAGTCCTCCGCACGCGGAGGCACGGCTGTCCACGCCATCGGCTGTCCGTGCCACCGGCTGTCCGTGCCAGTAGAACGCGCGGGAGCCGCGCGGGGCGCCGGGCGCGCCGCCGCCGGGGTCAGTTGTGCGGGGCCTTCCCGCTGACCCGGTGGTCGGCGTGGCTGAGGGCCTCCAGGACGAGCCGGCGCAGATGGCCGTCGCGCAGGCTGTAGTGGATGCGCCGGCCCTCGCGGCGGGTGTCGACGAGGCCGGCCAGCCGCAGTTTCGCCAGGTGCTGGCTCACCGCGGTCCTCGACGCGGCGCACCGGTCGGCGAGCGAGCCGACGTCCGACTCCTCCTGGGCGAGCAGCCACAGCAGGTGCAGCCGGGTGACGTCCGACAGCATCGCGAAGACCTCGGTCGCCTCGGTGAGGCGCGCCCTGTCGGGATCCCGCAGGTGCGCATCGGGTGCAGGTGGCTGGGGTTCGCGGGCTGGCATACCCCACAGGGTAGGTCGCTCCGGGGAGGGCCGGGGTGAGGCGGAGCCGTGATCCTCCATACATGTGCGCAGGTGCGCATGTATGGATACATTGGAGGCCCGCACCGTCCCCCGCGCCCTCCCCGCACTGCCGTCCCCCGCCACCGTCCTGTCCCGTCCCGTCCCGTCCCGTCCCGTCCGGAGAGGAATCGCATGCCGAGCGTGCTGCGCGACCGCACCTACCGCCGCCTCTTCGGCGCCCAGGTCATCGCCCTGACCGGCACGGGCCTGGCCACCGTGGCCCTCGGGCTGCTCGCGTACGACCTCGCGGGCGCCGACGCCGGTTCGGTGCTCGGCACGGCGCTCGCGATCAAGATGACGGCGTACGTGGTCATCGCCCCGGCGGTCGCCGCGGTGGCCGACCGGCTGCCGCGCCGGGCCCTGCTGGCCGGCTCCGACCTGGTCCGGGCGGGGGTCGCGCTCTGCCTGCCGTTCGTGGACCAGGTGTGGCAGGTCTACGTCCTGATCTTCCTGCTGCAAACCGCCTCGGCCGCCTTCACCCCGACCTTCCAGGCCCTGATCCCGGACGTCCTGCCGGAGGAACGCGACTACACGCGGGCCCTGTCCCTGTCCCGGCTCGCCTACGACCTGGAAAGCCTCTTCAGTCCCGCGCTCGCGGCCGCACTGCTGTCGGTGGTCACCTACGACCGGCTGTTCCTCGGTGCGGCGGCCGGGTTCCTCGGCTCGTCCGCGCTCGTGGTGTCCGCCGTACTGCCCCGGCGGGTGCGGGCCCTCACCGGGTCCCGGCCGGGGGCGTACGCCAGGGCCACCGCGGGGACGCGCCTCTTCCTCGGCGTCCCGCAGCTGCGGTCCCTGCTGGCCATGAACCTCGCGGTCGCGGCCGCCGGAGCCGTGGTCACGGTCAACTCCGTCGTGTACGTACGGGAGGTCCTGGGGCTGTCCGCCGGGTCGGTCGCGGTGGCGCTCGGCGCGTACGGAGCCGGGTCCATGTCCGTGGCGCTGGCCCTGCCTCGGATCCTGCAGAACCGGCCGGACCGGCGGGTGATGCTGGCCGGCGCCCTGCTGCTGCCGGCGGGGTTCGGCGCCCTCGGCGTCATCACCTCCGCGCACGGCGGCGGTTGGCGCTGGCCCGCGCTGCTGGTCACCTGGGCGGGGTTCGGTGCGGCGTGCTCGATGGTGCTCACGCCCGCCGGGCGGGTGCTCCGGCGGGCCGCGCCGGAGGGGGACCGCACCGCGGTGTTCGCCGCCCAGTTCTCCCTGTCCCACGCCGCCTGGCTGCTGACCTATCCGCTCGCGGGGTGGGTCGGGGCCGGGGCCGGGCTCGGGTGGGCGACGGCGGCCCTGGGCGCGATCGCGCTCGCCGCCGCGGCCCTCGCCGCCCGCCTGTGGCCGGCCGGAGCGGTGCGGCCGCGCGCCGCGGTGGCGGGCCGGGGACGTACGGCCGACGGACTGAATTCGATCACCCATTAGTCATCAATGATCAGCCCGGCCGCACCCTTCCTGCCCATTTGTGTGAAGAGATCCCCGCACTGGTCCTCCCTGGGCGAGTCCTCTTCCCCGAAGGGCAGCCGATGCGACGTGTCGTGAGAAGCCGCGCCGGTGGCCCGTACCGGCGTCGGCGCACGCTGACCGCGATCTCCGCGGTGGCGGCATGCTGCTTCCTCTCCGCGGCACCCTCCGCGGCATCGGACCCGGCGGACTCCGGTACCACGGCGTCCGAGTCCCCCGCGTCCCCCGAGCCGCCCGAGCCCTCCGCGTCCGCCGTACCGGCGGAGCCTGCCGCCGGTACGGGGCGGCCGTCCGGGGAAACGGGACCCGGCGGCGGGGCGGGACGAGTGGAGGAGCCCGGGGTCGGCAGCGGAGCCTCCGCCTCTCAGCTGCGGGAGAGCGCGGATCTGGCGGTGTCGGGCACCCTGCGGCCGACGGCGACCGCCGACAGGGAGACCGCCGCTTCGGCGGCGCGGGAGACCTTCGACTACGTCGTGACGGTGACCAACCGGGGTCCGTCCACCGCCCGGCAGGTGCGCGTCACCGACCGGCTGCCGCTCTCCCTCGAATTCGTCTCGTCCCGCGACGGCTGCACCGCGAGCGGACGGACGGTGGTGTGCGGGCCGTTGGCCACTCTGGCGGTGGGCGCCCCGCACGCGTGGGTGATCACCGTACGGCTCGCCGCCGGCTACCGCGGCGACGGTACGGACATCGTCAACGAGGCGGTCGTCGACTCGGCCACGTCGGACCCGGACTCCCGGAACAACACCTCCTCCCTGACCGGCCTGGAGATTCCGCCCAGTGCGCGGACGGCGGACCTGTCGCTCCGCAAGACGGCGGTGCTCGGGAAGGGACGGGAGCACGTCCGGCCCGGCGAGAAGTTCGGGTACCTGATCACGGTGCGCAACACGGGCCCGGCGACGGCGCGCGGGCTCCAGGTCACCGACCGGCTGCCCTCCTCACTGACCCTGCTCTCCTCACCCGACGACTGCGCGGTCGCGAAGGACGGGGAGCGGCTGGTGGTCTGTCCGCCGCTGGACCGTTTGGCGGCCGGCGAGCAGGTGGAGTACCGGATCACCGTGCGCGCCGTCGGCGAGGACCGGGCGGCGCAACCGCCGGCCGGCCGGTGCACGCCCCTCGAGAACGTCGCCCGCGTCACCTCGGCGAGCTTCGACCCCGACCTCTCGGACAACTCCAACCGGCCCGGGACCACGGGGCCGGGCGGCGGCCGGCTGTGCCTGGTGTCCGAAGGGCGCGGGGACCAGCACGACGGGCACGACGAACACGACGGGCACGACGGGCACGACGGTCGTGGGGACGGTGGCAGCAGTCGTGAGGACGGCCACCACGACGGCCGGGAGCAGCACGGCGGCCGCGGCGACCTGGCCGACTCCGGGGCCACGGTCCCGCCCTGGCTGCTGTGGACCTCCACCGCGCTGGTGGCCGCGGGAGCGGCGCTGCGGACGGCGTTCCGGGTGCGGCGCCCGTGACCGGCGGTTCGTCGCGGCCCCCGCGGCGGACGGCCTCCGCAGACCCCTCCACAGCGCGAGAAGACGAGGAACGTTCCGGTATGACGATGCCCCGGAGTGCCCGGTGGCGCAGGGCCGCCGCCTTGCTCTGTACGACGGCGCTGGTCCTGCCGGCGGCGCTCTCCACCCCCGCGACCGCGGCCCCGGACGCCGGGGCCGGTCCGGCCGACGTGCCCCGGCCCCGCGCGCTGGCCTTTCCCGTCAACGAGAACTTCAACAGCTCCACCAACCTGGGCGGCACCAGCGGCAACGCGAGTTATCCCGATGGCGGCGGCTGGCTGAGGCTGACCTCCGCGAGCACCAACCAGGCCGGCACCTGGAAGCTGAAGGACTCGTTCCCCTCCAGCCTCGGCATCCTCGCCGAGTTCAGCTACGCCAGCTACGGGGGAACCGCCTTCGAAGGCAAGCGCGGTGACGGGCTGTCGTTCTACCTGGCCGACGGCGCGGCGACCGACGGGGTCGGCCCCTCCGGCGGGGCCCTCGGCTACGCCTGCACGGGCGCGGCGGACTCCTGCGCCGCCTCGGGCGTACCGGGCGCGTACCTCGGCATCGGGCTGGACGAGTTCGGAAACTTCTCCTCCAACGTGGTCGGCAACGGCGGTCCGGGCAACCAGCCCAACAAGATCGTGGTGCGCGGCGGGGGCGGCGGGAAGACGGGGTACCGCCACGCCGCGTCCGCCGACGGACCGGGCAAGACCGTGGAGACGGGCAGCCGCGACAAGGAGCGCACGGTGCGCGTCTCCCTGCTGCCCAGCGGTACGAAGATGCTCCTGTCGGTGTGGTCCGACAGCGGCCCCGGCACGGCCATGAACCAGTTGATCACCGACCTCGACGTCACGGGCATCAAGGACCAGCCGAAGCTCCCGGCCACCCTCAAGGTGGGGTTCTCCGGCAGTACCGGCGGGGCGACGAACGTGCACGAGATCGACGCCCTGCGGATCAACGTGCCGGCCGACCTGACCATCGCGAAGACGGGCTCCCCGGCGAGCGTGCCCGCCGGCGGCGGGCCGGTGTCCTACACCCTGACCGTCTCCAACAGCCAGGCCAACGAGGTCACCGCCGCCACCGTGCGCGACACCGTGCCCGGGCTGACCGACGTCTCCTGGACCTGCCGCGCCGGCACCGGCGGGACCTGCGGGCGGGCCTCCGGCAGCGGGAACGTCCTGGACACCACGGCCGACTTCCTGCGGGGCGGCTCCGTCACGTACACGGTCACCGGTACGGCCCCCGCCCAGCCCGTCACCCTGTCCAACACGGCCACCGTGACGGCTCCGGCGGACCGTACGGACACCAATCCGGCGGACAACAGCTCCACGGCCCCGGCCACGGTGGTGACGGCGCGGGCCGACGTGGCCGCGGAGAAGGAGGGGGTCGGCTCCGGACCGGTGGTCCCGGGGCAGGAGTTCGCGTACCGGATCACCGCACGGAACCTGGGGCCCTCCCACACGAGCGCCGTCCGGGTCTCCGACACCCTTCCCGGTCCGCTGCGGTTCGTCTCCTCCGCCGACGGGTGCACGGCCTCGGGACAGCAGCTGTCCTGCCCGGTCCGCGACCAGTTGAACGCCGGGTCGAGCGCCTCGTGGACCGTACGCGTACGGCTGGACCCCGCCTATCAGGGGGACGGCTCGGACCTCGGCAACGTCGCGTCCGTCCGGCACGCCCTCCCCGATCCGCAGCCCGCGAACGACTCCAGCGCGGCCGCCGCTCCGCCGGGCGGAGTGGCGGCCGCCCAGGCCGACCTGTCGCTGGTGAAGACCGTCGAGACCCGCTCCCCCGTGGCACCCGGGGAGACCTTCACGTACACGGTGACCGTACGCAACGGAGGCCCGTCGGTGGCCCGGAAGGTCACGGTCGCCGACCCGCTGCCGGCGGCGCTCGCGTTCGTCTCCTCGGCCGGTGGCTGCACCGCCGTCGGCCGGGACGTCACCTGCGGTACGGCGGCGACGCTGGACCCGGGCGGGGAACGGTCGTGGACCTTCACCGTGCGCCTCGACCCGGCGTACACCGGTGACGGAACGGGCCTGCGGAACACCGCGACCGCCCGCGCGGACACGGCCGATCCGAACCCGCTCGACAACAGCGGCTCCGCCGGTGTGCCCGGCGGACGCGTGCGCGCACCGACCGCCGACATCGAGCTCGCCAAGCGCGCGACGGCGGGCTGACGGCCGCCTCCCGCTGCCCGCCCGCCCTCCCCCCGAACTCCCGTACAGCTCTCTCTGTACGGTCCTCTCCCGCACGAAACGGAACGATGCGCGATGACGACGACACCAGGCCGGCGGCCGGCGGTGTGGGCCCTGGCTCCGCTGCTCTGCGCCGCGGCCCTGTGGGCCGGACCGGTCCCCGGGGCCGCCGCCCTGCCCGGCGGAGGGCCCAGGATCGAGGTGACGGCACAGCGGGCCAAGGCTCCCGGTGACCTGATCACCTACACGCTGACCGCGAGGAACAAGGGGCCGTCGGTGGCCCGCAAGGTCACCGCGACGGACAAGCTGCCCAACGGGATCTCGTTCGTCGGCTCCTCCGACGGCTGCACCGCCATCGGCCAGACCGTCACGTGCGGGCCCGAACCGCAGCTTTCCGCCGGGGAGACCAAGAGCTGGAGCTTCCAGGCCCGGCTGAGTCCCTCCTACCAGGGCGACGGTTCCGACCTCGGCAACAGCGCCACGGGCAGCTCCGAGGCCACCGATCCCGACCCCGCCAACAACAAGCCGGATCCGGTGCTGCCGCCGGGGCCGTTCGATCCCGTGTCCGACCTGGCCACCGTCAAGACCCCGCTGGGCGCGGGGCCGACGATCCCGGGCCAGGAGTACGAGTACGAGGTCCGTACGACCAACAAGGGCCCCTCCGACGCGCGCAACGTCGTGGTGACCGACACCCTGCCCGTCGGGCTGGAGTTCGTGTCCTCCGCCGACCCGTGCACGGTGTCCGGACGGACCGTCACCTGCGGTCCGCTGGCCCGGCTCGTCCCCGGCGGCGAGGTGGTGTGGACCTTCAAGGTGAAGCTGGACGCCGCCTACTCCGGTGACGGCAGCGACCTGCGCAACACGGCGACCTCCGCGTCCGCGTCCAAGGATCCGGAACCCGCCGACAACACCTCGCGCGCCGTGCTGCCGCCGGGCGGGGTCACCGTCCCGCAGGCCGACGTGTGGACGACCAAGCGGCCGGCCGACGACACCCCGGTCGCCCCCGGGCAGACCTTCGCGTACGTGGTGAGCGCGACCAACGACGGCCCGTCCCGCGCGCTGGGCACCACCGTCACCGACAAGCTGCCCGCACAGCTCGCCTTCGTCTCCTCCCCCGACGGCTGCTCGGTCACCGACGGCACGGTCAGCTGCGGCCCGGTGGCCGTACTGGAACCCTCGGGGTCCCGGACCTGGCGGTTCACCGTCCGCCTGGACAGCAACTACACCGGCAACGGATCCGACATCCGCAACACGGCGACCGCCACCTCGCGGACGAAGGACCCCAAGCCGGAGAACAACACGAGCAGCCCCGCGGGCCTGCCCGGCAGCACCGTCAACAAGCCGACCGCGGACCTGGAAGTGGTCAAGGAAGCCGTCGGCACCAAGCCTCCGGTGCCGGGCGAGAGCTTCGACTACCGGATCCGGATCTCCAACAACGGCCCGTCGGCCGACGCCTTCAACGTCAAGCTCACCGACGCGCTTCCCGAGGGCCTCTCGTACGTGGCGTCCTCCCCGGCCGGGTGCACCGTCGCCGGCCGGCTGGTGTCGTGCAAGCGCACCAGCCCTCTCAGGGTCGGTGACACGGTCGAGTACCTGCTCACCGTGAAGGTGGATCCCGCCTACGCGGGAGACGGCAGCGACCTGAAGAACACCGCCCAGGTGACGGCCGACAACATCGACCCGGCTAGCGGCAACGACAAGAGCACCGCGACCGTGCCCGGCGGGCACGTCACGGATCCCGCCGCGGACCTGGCCATCACCAAGAAGCCCGTCCAGACCAGTCCCGTGGCCCCGGGCGAGAGCTTCGACTACGCCCTGACCGTCACCAACAACGGCCCCTCCCAGGCCGAGCAGATCACGGTCTCCGACACGCTGCCGACCGCGCTGAGCTTCGTATCCGGCGACGCGACGTGCACCTCGGGGCGGACCGTCACCTGCGGCGCGCTGCCGCGGCTGGCGCCCGGAGCCTCGATGACCTGGGTGATCAAGGTGAAGCTGGACCCCGAGTACACCGGGAACGGATCCGACATCCGCAACACCGCGACCGTCGACTCCCTGACCCACGACCCCCGGCCCGCGAACAACACGAGCGCGGCCGCCGGCCCGCCCGGCGGCACGGTCAAGGACCCGACGGCCGACCTGGAGGTCGGCAAGACGACCCCCTGACCGCGCACACCACGGAAGGCCGGCAGGGCATCCCGCCCTGCCGGCCTTCCGGCGTACGGCCTCCTCCTCTGCCCACGGCAGGGTGCTCCCGGGGCCGCCACCCCTGCGGATTCACCCGAACGGCCGCGCTCGAATGTCCCCGTGCGCCCCCGCCACCGACGCTGGGCGCAACGCAGGACCCTCGGCGTCCCGCCCGACGAAGGAGCCTCCCGTGGCACAGGCAACGCCCCCCAGCAGGGCCCCCAACAGCAGGTACACCACCGACGGGCAGAACCCGTGGGCGGCGAGCGGCACCGTGTTCGCCGGAGTGCTGATGCTCGTGGAAGGCGTCCTCGGCATCCTGAAGGGAATCGTCGGCATCGCGAACGACGACGTCTACGCGAGCGTGGGCGACTACACCTTCAAGTTCGACGTCACGGCCTGGGGCTGGATCCACCTGATCCTCGGCATCGTGCTCGTGGTCGTCGGCGCGGGCATCCTCAAGGGCGCGGCCTGGGCCAAAGTCACGGGCGTGGTGATCGTCGCACTGGACATCATCCTCAACTTCCTGTGGCTGCCCTACACCCCGCTCTGGGGCCTCATCTCCATCGCCATCGGCGTCTTCATCATCTGGGCCCTGTGCACGGACAGGGGCACGTCCCGCTCCACCGCCTCCTGAACGGCGCACCGGGCGCCGGGGCCCAGCGCCCCGGCGCCGCCCGCGCGTTCACACCTCTGGGTGAGGCCGGTGGAGTTCGGGGAGGGCCGGAGCGGACCTCTGCCTAGGGTGGCTCCCGGTGGGCGGGCGACCGCTCCGATCGGCGTGTCGACTCGGTACGGGAGCTTGTGTGGCGCAGCAGCACACGACGTCACTGCGGCTCCGGTTCCGGTACCGGTTCGACCATCTGGTCTCGGGCGGGACGACCGCGCTCATCGGCTGGCTCGCCCTGGCCTGTCTGGCCGTCGTCGTTCCGGCGAGCGCGGTCCTCGTCTGGTCCGACCGGTCCGCCCCGGCCACGCTGTCCGGCCGGCTCACCGCCGTGTGGGTCAGCGTCGGCCAGACCCTGAAGATCGGGGGCGCCGTCGGCTCCCCGCTCTACGTCCTGGCCTCCGTGTCCCTGGCGCTCGTGGCGCTGCTCTTCGTGTCGACGCTGGTCAGTCTGATCACCACGGGCATCAACCGGCGGATCATGCAGCTGCGCCGGGGGCACTCCACCGTGCTGGAGACCCGGCACACCGTCGTCCTGGGCTGGTCGGACCAGGTCTTTCCGGTGATCGGGGAGCTGGTGGCCGCCAACGCGAACCAGCGCAGGTCCGCCATCGCCGTGCTCGCTCCCCAGGACAAGGTGTGGATGGAGGAGGAGATCTCCGCCCGCCTCGGCGACGGCGGCCGAACGCGGATCATCTGCCGCAGCGGGAGCACCACCGACCCGGCCGAGCTGCGGCGGGTCAGTCCGCGCACGGCGAAGGCGGTGCTGGTGCTGCCTCCCACCGGGGACACCGGCGACGCCCACGTGGTGAAGACGCTGCTCGCCCTCGACGCGGCCGTCCCCGGCTCCGACTCCGGCCCCGGTGCGAAAGGGGAAGGCGAGGTGGTGGTGGTCGCCGCCGTCCGGGACTCCCGCAACCACCTGACCGCCCGGCTGGCCGCCGGGCCCACGGGCCACGTCCTGTGCGTGGACGAGATCGTCGCCCGGCTCCTCGTCTCGACGGCCCGGCAGCCCGGCCTCTCCCTGGTCTATTCGGAGCTGCTGGACTTCGACGGCGACGAGTTCTACCCGGTGGCCCCGGCAGACCTCGTCGGGCGTGCGTTCGGCGAGGCCCTGCTGTCGTTCGCCACGTCCTCGGCGGTCGGACTGCTGCACGGCGGCGGGAGCGTCACCCTCAATCCGGACCCGGGGACGGCGATCGGCCCGGCCGACCGGATCATCGTCATCTCCCGGGACGACGACACGGCCGTACGGGCGGACGTGGCCGCCCTGGTCGAGGAGACCGCGATCGTCACGGCCGTACCCGTGACCGCCCGGGCCGAACGCCTCCTGCTGCTCGGCTGGAACCGCCGCGCCCCGCTCGTCATCGAGCAGCTCGACCAGCACGTGGGCCCGGGAACCACCCTCGACGTGGTGGCGCTCGGCATGGACGCGGCCACGGGCGGCGCTCCGGAGGTCACGGCGGTACGGTCCCGCCTGGACGTCTCCTTCCACGAAGGGGACATCACCGATCCGCTCGCCCTGGCCAAGCTGGACGTGCCCTCGTACGACGGGGTGATCGTGATCGGTGAGACGGGGCCCGAGGACGAGGACGCCCCCATGGCCTCCCCGGCTCCGGTGACCGATCCGCAGGCGCGGGCGGACGACCGGACGCTGGTGGCCCTGCTGCACCTGCGGGCCATCGGGGACGCCGCGCAGCGGGAGCTCGCGCTCACCACCGAGATGTCCGACGACGGCAACCGGCTCCTCGCGCCCGCCCGGGGCGGCGCGGACTTCATCGTGAGCGGCAGGCTGATCAGCCTGCTGATGACCCAGATCTCGGAAAGCCCCTATCTCGCCGAGGTCTTCGAGGAGCTGTTCCGGGCGGAGGGGCACGAGTTCCACCTCAAGCCGGCCACGGACTACGTCCGGGCCGGCTCCGAGGTCCCGTTCGCCACGGCCGTCGAGTCGGCGCGGCGGCGCGGGGAATGCGCGGTCGGCTACCGGCTGCGCGCGCTGAGCACCACGGCCCCCGGCCACGGGGTGCGGATCAACCCCGACAAGCGGGAGCGGGTCCGGTTCTCCGGGGAGGACTGGCTGATCGTGCTCGCCGAGAGCTGACGGCGCGGCCGCCGGGGGCGCCGGCTAGGCGGTGTGCACCTCCAGGGCGGTGCGCACCGCCGATTCCAGGGCTCCCTCGATCCACGCGGGCTTGATGGACGTGTGGCACCCGGCGAAGTGCAGGCTGCCCTCGGCCTTGCGGACGTGGGGGAAGAGCTCGGTGTGCTGGCCGGGCAGCAGGACGGAGGCCTCTCCGTAGGCGTACGGGTCGCGCATCCAGGACTGGGTGCGGCCGACGCCGGTGTAGAACACCTCGATGCGCTGCCCGAAGACCTCCTGGACGCCGGCGAGGGCGCGCGGGTAGCGCTCCTCCTCGTCCAGGGAGTCCCACTTCAGGGCGTCGTCCGACCAGCTGTAGGAGGCGAGGAGGACTCCGCCGGCGCTGCCCTCGACGGGGTAGGAGGGCTGGAACATGAAGCGGTTGGGGTTGTCGGTGGCCGAGCCGCCGCCGATGACGCCGGCCGCCTCGGGCTGGTCGCGGCTGACCACCCGGCTGGCGGCGTAGTGGGAGCGCTGGGCGGCGGAGATGTGGCCCGCGCGCACGGAGGAGTGGGCGCCCAGCAGGGATCCGTCCGCCGGGGTCCCCCCGGTCTGGTACTTGCCGTACAGGCCGGGCCGCACCGCCTCCAGCTCGCGCTTCCAGTCGGCCTCGTCGAACTCCCACCAGCGGCGGCTGAATTCGAGCAGCACCTTGGTGGCGGCGTCGTAGTGCAGCTCGGTGACCGCCCGCCGCTTGCCGTAGGAGAGCGCGGGGGTGACGGGGATGTGGCGCAGTCCGGAGAAGGGCACGGTGATGATCGCGGTGTCGGCGGTGAAGGTCTCGCGCCGTACGGGGCTGCCGCCGCGGCCCTCGGAGACGGTCTCCACGGTGACCTGGCCCTCGCCGTGGGTGATGCGGGTGGCGCGGCGGTCGAGCCGTACGAGGTCCTTGACGCGGGCGTACAGGGCGTCGGCCAAGGTGGCGGTGCCGCCGGGCAGTTCGTAGAAGGCGGTGTCGGGGCTGATCAGCGAGGCGCCGATGAAGCTGTGCACGAAGGCGAGGTGCAGCCGGGAGGTGAGGTTCTCGACGGTTCCGATCAGGTCGATGGTCCGCTCGTCGAGCTTGGCCTCCTCCGTCAGGAAGCGGTACATCGACATGTGGCCGTAGCGCTGGATGACGCGTGCCCAGCCCTCGACGAGTTCCTTGTCCTTCTTGCCCTCGATCTCGCGGCGCACGGGGGCGAAGGCGTCACGGACGATCTGCGAGGCGGGCACGGACTCGTACGCCTGCGGCACTCCGAAGGAACGATTGAGCGCCTGCGGGGCGCGCGCGTAGTCGGCGCGGCGCACGCGGATGCCGTTGACGTAGATCCACGTGCGGTACGCGGGGCGGCCCGCCCCGTCCACGTCGACCAGGTGGAAGCGCCGGCGCTTGAGGCCGAGGCCGTCCATCAGTCCGGTGACCAGCGGGTGGCTGTCGGGGATGCGCATCGCGCCGGCTTCGGCGTACTGCTTCGGGTCGGCGAAGGGCTGGGCTGCGTTCTCGTGGCCTCCGGTGCGGAAGGTCTTGATCCGGCCGCCGACCCGGTTGCCGTTCGCCTCGATGACGGTGACCTGGTGGCCGGCTTCGCGCAGGAGGTGTGCGGCGGTGAGGCCGGCCGGTCCGGCGCCGACGATCAGCACCTTCTTCGCGGGGCGGCGCGAGCGGGGCAGGCCGTTCTTCAGGAGGATGTCGGCATAGCGCGGTACGAGCGGCTGGTCCTCGTCGTCCCGTACGAGGATGGCCCGCGCGATCGTCAGGCAGGTGGCCCAGTCGGCGACCGCGGTGCCGGGGACGGCCTGCGAGGTGTCGGCGGAGGTGACGGCGACCGTCAGCCCGCCGGCCGCGGCGACGGCGGCCGCGCCGGCGATGACGGCCCGGCGGGAGGGGCGGCGGGAGGGCGCCGGTGCGCCGTCGCCCGGGGTTCCGGAGGGTTCGGGGGTTCCGGAGGGTTCGGGGGTTCCGGGCGTGGCATCGGGATCCATGATCATGACCCAACTCTTGCCGCCCGCCCGGGCCGGAAGGACCGGAAAGGGCCCGCGCGGGCAAGGACCACCCGGACGTGCGTCGCGCGTTGTGCGGTGCTGACGAACTGGGTTTCGTACGGGCCGCCTTGCGCGTCGCCCTCAGGGCGCGGGGAGCGGGACGGCGGCGGTCAGCACGGCGCCCTCTCCGGGGGCCGACTCGATGGTCAGGGTGCCGCCGAGCTGCCGCATCCGGACCCGCATCGCCGGAACCCCGTGTCCGCGCAGGCCGGACGGGTCCTCGGGGAGGGCATCGGGGTCGAACCCCCGTCCGTTGTCCGCGACATCGAGGACGACCTGGTCGTCGAGCCGGGTGAGGGTGAGCGCGGCGGTGGTGGCGCCGGAGTGTTCCCGTACGTTGGCCAGCGCGCCCTGGGCGATGCGGAGCAGTGCGGACTGCACGCGTTCGGGCAGCGGGGCGGTGCGCCCGCCCGCGTCGACGTGGACGCGCACTGTGAGCCCGGCGCCGGACTCGCGTTCCGCGAGGGCGCGCAGGGCGGCGTCGAGTTCGCCGCCGCGGGCGAGGTCGGCGGGGGCGAGGTCGTGGACGAAACGGCGGGCCTCGGCGAGGTTGAGCTCGGCGATGGAGGCGGCGGCCCGGACATGGCCGCGGGCCTTGGCGGGGTCGGTGTCCCAGGTCCGGTCGGCGGCCTGGAGCAGTATCCGCTGGCTGGACAGGCCCTGGGCGAGCGTGTCGTGGATCTCCATCGACAGGCGCTGGCGTTCGGCGAGGGTTCCTTCGCGGCGCTCGGTCGCGGCGAGCTCCCGGCGGGTGCGGACCAGGTCGTCGATGAGGGCGTGCTGGCGGGCCGCCTGCCGCTGCATGTGGAGGAAGACGGCGGTGGTGAGCGCGGCGACGGCGGCCGGTCCGATCACCAGGTCGAGGTTGAAGCGGGGGGCCAGCGTCAGCTGGGCGAAGATCACGAAGAGGGTGAGGAACGCGACGAGGACGTAGGCGGCGACGGGCGGCAGGGTGCGCAGCACGGAGTAGAAGAGGGGGACCGCGACCCACGCGAAGCTGGGCGCGAGGAGGACGAGGACGGCCCACACCGTGACGACCGTGCCCAGCCAGGCCAGCCGGGGGGCCGGCGGCCAGGGAGCGCGGCCCCGGCCCGGGTCGGCTTCCCTGGCCGCCAGGGAGGGGCCGAACGCGTAGAGGACGGCGAGCACCACGGCGAGGGCGATCACCCAGGGGGCGCGGGCCTCCTGGGTGTGCCGCTGGACGAACCGGACCATCGACGTGCCGACCAGCACGAAGAACGTGACGCGCATGACCAGCGCCAGTCGCCGGTCGTCGCGGTCGCCGCCGTGGGGGCCGCTGGGGTCGGGCCGCACGTGCGCCTCCTGGCTGGGTCCCCGAGATGGACGAACAGCCATATTGTCGCCGAGCGGTTCGGTATCGGGATAAAGCGATCGGATGATCCGCGTGTCACCCCTCCCGCCCGAAGGTCACAGGGGAGGCAGCAGCCCGAACTGTCCGAGCACCCCGGCGAGGTCCCAGTACAGGGACTCCTCCTGGATCCGGCCGTCCTGGGAGAAGCGGTAGACGGTCGACCCCGGCATGGAGAAGGACTTGCCCTTCGCGAGCGCGGCGAGCTGTGGGGGCAGTCCGTCGAGGGCGCCCTCCAGGGTGCCCGACATGGTCCACTCGCAGGCTCCGGACCGGTCGTCGGCGAAGACTGTGCGGATCTCCATCCGGGTGTCCGGTATCGCGGCCACCCAGGAGCGCACCCCCGCCTCCAGTCCTTCGCGTCCGCGCCAGAAGGAGTCGAGGGGTACGTCCCAGGAGACGGCGTCGTCGGTGTAGCAGGCGAGCCAGCCGTCCGCGTCGGCCCCGCTGATCGCGGCCAGACAGGTGCGGACGAGTGCTTCGTTGCGGTGCACGGGTGCTCCGGTTTCGGTACGGGACGCCCCGTACGGAGCGTCAGGAGGGTGGGGTCGCCCGCAGGATGGACGACAGCGTGCGGTCCAGGATGTCGGGGACGTCCTTGACCTTGAGGTGGCGTGCGTCGGTCTCGGCGCTCGCCGCGTGCAGCAGGCTGTAGAAGGTCGTGACCAGCCAGGACAGCGGAAGGTCGGTGCGGAACACCCCCTCCGCCTGGCCGCGGACCAGGACCCGTTCCACGCGCGCGAGGACCTTCTCGTGGTGCGCGCGGCGGCGGGCCGGGGTGATGACCCCTTCGGAGGCTGCGAGCAGGAAGGCGTGCCGCTCCAGGATCCGCCAGCCGGACCGCACCAGGCGGGAGAACGCCTCGTCCGCCGGGCCCTCGTCGAGCCCCTGGGCCTGGAGGGCGGCGTCGGCCTGCCCGACGGAGTGGTCCAGCACCGCGCCGACCAGGGCCTCGCGGGAGGGGAAGTGCGCGTACAGCGTGACCCGGCTGACCCCGGCCGCACTGGCGACGGCGGTCAGGCTGACGTTGGGGTCCTGCCGGAAGCAGTCGATCGCGGCGGCGACGATGGCCGCGATGCTCCGCTCGGCATCCGCACGGCGGCGGGGTTCCTCCCGCTCTGCTGCAGGGGCGCGGCGGGCTTTTTGAGACGGCGTGGACATGGGTGGGAGCGTATGTCACCTCCTTTGCGGCGCGCCAGGTCGGTTTCTCCCCCCGGGTACCGGGCCGGCGCGGTGGGCGGCCCGGCACCCGGGAGCGTCCCGGCGGGGCCCGGTCAGGCTCCGACCCGGCGGGGGGCCGGTGCCTGCGCGGGCGTCCGTACGGGCTGCTCCCCGGGCTTCGCCGGGGCCGCGCCGTCGCCCGCCTTGCCCCGGGGGAAGAGGAACAGGGCGACGGCGATGCCGGCGATGGCGACGCCCGCACCGGTGAACATCGCCGGCGCCATGCCCGAGACGTACGCGGACCGCGCCGCCTCGGCCAGTGCCTGCCCCGCCTGGGCCGGCAGCTGGGCGGCGACCGCGAAGGCGGCGCCGACGGAGTCGCCCGCGGCGTGCAGTGCGGATTGCGGCAGTCCGGCGGCGGCCTGGCTGGCGGCCAGTTCCTCGCGGTACGTGCCGGCGAGCAGGCTGCCCAGTACGGCGACCCCGAGCGCGGAGCCCAGCTGCACGGCGGCGCTGTTGGTGGCGGAGCCGACGCCCAGGTCGTCCTCGGGCAGGGAGCCCACGATGGCGTCGCTGGTCGGGCCGATGATGAAGCCCGCACCGAAGCCGAGGAAGAGCATGGCCGCCAGGGCCCGGCCGTAGCCGTCGCCGTCCGCGGTGGTGGCGAGGATCAGCAGGGAGACCGCCGCGAAGGCGAGCCCCGCGGCGGCCAGCCAGCGGGTGCCCACGTACTGGCCGAGGAAGGAGGCGAGCGGGGCGGCGAGCAGGATGATCAGCGCGGTGGGGGCGATCCGCAGGCCGGTGGCGCCGGCGTCGTAGCCGAGCACGAACTGGAGGTACTGGACCAGCACGAACAGCGCCCCGAGCAGCGACAGCAGGCCCAGGAAGACCAGGATGTTGCCGATGGCCAGCCGTCGGTGGGCGAAGATCCCGAGCGGGAGCATGGGTTCGCGCGCGGTGCGCTCACGGACGATGAACCCGGCCAGCAGCAGCGCCGCCACGGCGAATCCGGCCAGCACCTTCGCGCTGGTCCAGCCCTCGGCCGGGCCCTCGATGATGGCCCAGAGCAGGGTGCCGACCCCGAGTACGGAGAGCAGTGCGCCCGGCAGGTCCAGGCTCCGGGCGACGGCGGCCCGCGAGTTGGGCACCATCTTGACGGCGGCGGCCAGCGCGATGATGCCGATGGGCACGTTGATCAGGAAGACCGAGCCCCACCAGAACCGGCCGAGCAGCCAGCCGCCGACCAGCGGCCCCATGGCCAGGCCCACGCCGATCATGGCGGACCAGAGCCCGATGGCCTTCATCCGCTCGACGGGGTCGGTGAAGACGGTGCCGATGATCGAGAGGGTCGCGGGCATGATCAGCGCCTCGCCGACGCCCATCACCCCGCGGGCGGTCATGAGCTGGGCGGTGCTGTCCGAGAAGGCGGCGACGGCGGAGGCGCCGGCGAAGAGGACCAGGCCCGACAGGAAGACGGGCTTGCGGCCGAAGCGGTCGGCGAGGCTGCCCGCGAAGAGCATCAGGCCGGCCGCCATCAGGCTGTAGATGTCCACCAGCCACTGCAGTTCGCTGGTGGACGCGCCGAGTTCGTCGACGAGCGTGGGCAGGGCGACGTTGAGCACGGTGACGTCGAGCCCCACGATCAGCAGGCTGAGGCACAGCACCGCCAGGATCGGCCAGCGCAGCGGGTGGCCTGCCGCGCCCGGTGGGGCCGCGGCGGGTGACGGGGACGGCACGGAAGGCACGGCGGGACTCCTTAAGTTGAACACTACCGTTCGGGTTCAGAGTAGCGCCGAGCCGGACTCATGTCGAACAACGCTGTAAAGTTTTACGAGCGCCCGTGAGCCCCTGCGGCCGCCCCCGCGGCCACCCCGGCCGCCGGGACGAGGGTGCGCGAGACGCTGCGCAGCTTCTCGCAGGTCTCCTCGAACTCCCGCTCCGGGAGCGACTGTTCGACGATCCCCGCGCCCGCCCGCAGCCAGGTGCGGCCGCCCTGCCGGAAGACCGTGCGGAGCACGAGCGCGGCATCCAGGGACCCGTCGCTGCCCACGCTGAGCACCGCACCGCTATAGAGGCCGCGCGGGCCGGACTCCAGCTGCCGGATGGTCCGGTACGCGGCCCGCTTGGGCACCCCCGAGGCGGTGACCGCGGGGAACACGGCGGCCAGTGCGGGCCAGGGGCCGCGGTCCGCGCGGGCGAGCCGGCCGCTGACCCGGGAGGCGATGTGCTGGACGCTGCCGCGCTCCTTGACGGACATGAACTCCTCGGCCCGTACCGAGCCCGCGCGGCAGACCCCCAGCATCTCCTCCCAGGCCACCTGCACGGATATGGCGTGCTCGTAGATCTCCTTGGCGTCGGTGAGCAGTTCGGCGCGGCGGGCCGCGTCCTCGGCCCGGTCCCCGCTGAGCGCCCGGGTGCCCGCCAGCGGCTGGGTGGACACGTGGCCGTCGGCCGAGACCTCCACGACCGTTTCGGGGCTGAACCCGGCCGCCTCGATGCCGCCGAGGTCCAGGAGGAAGGAGCGGGCGGGCGAGTTGACCGAGCGGCCCGTGAGGTAGGTCGCCGGCAGGTCCAGCTCGCCCTCCACCTGGACGGCGCGGGACAGGATCACCTTCTGGAGCTCACCGGCCCGGATCGAGGCGACCGCGCTCGCGACGCCCTCGCGGTACGCGGCCTCCGCCGGGCCCCCCAAGTCGACCGGGAGAGGGGTGAACTCCCCCTGGAGCGGCTCGGGTCCGGCATCCTCCAGCAGGGCTCGCACGAGGGCCGCGTCGCCCTCGTCGGAACATCGGACCTCGGCGCCGTCGGCCGACAGCCGGACCTCGGTCCGGGGGACGACCAGGTGCACCAGCGGCTCCTCGCCGAGCCCGGCGGCCTCTCCCGCGAGGGCGTACGACAGCTCGAAGGCGGCCCAGCCGTAGGCGCGCCACTGTGCGTAGGGCAGCGAGGACAGCATGCGGTGCACGGTGTCGAGCGGGTCGCCCTGCCAGGCGGTGCGGATGCGGGTGCCCTCGTGGTCGAGCGTCACATGGGTCCGGTCGGCGACCAGCCGGGCGCGGACCCCGCCGGCGTACCACCAGGCGCCCTCCCGTTCGTACACCACGTATTCACCGCCCGCGCCGTGCAGGCCGGCGCGGGCCAGGCGCACGGCGGCCTGGGCCGGGGTGCCGGAGAAGGGGATGCGACCGGTCCGGGGCGACACGGTGGTGGTGGACATGCGTGGGGTCTCCTTCATGGACTGCGGAGTTCGGTGGTGCGGCGGGGGCGGGGCGCCGGCTCCCGCCGGGCGAAGCGATCCGCCGGGGCGGCAAGCAGGCTCCGGCGGGAGGCCGGCTCCGGCCGGAGGTCAGCTCCGGCGGGAGATCAGCTCCGGCCGGCGTCAGCTCCGGCCGGAGGCGGCCTCGGCCGCGCGCCGGGCGAGCAGGCGCTTGTCGAGCTTTCCGACGGCGGTGAGGGGCAGGGAGTCGACTACGTGGATCAGATCGGGCTTCTTGTACGGGGCGAGCCCGCGCACGTCGAGGAAGGCGTCGAGCCCGCCCGGACCGAAGGCATCGGCGGCCGACGGGAGTTCGCCGGAACGGGAGGGGCCGTCGGCCGCGACCGGTCCGCCCGGACCGGTGCTGCGCTCGCGCAACACGATCCAGGCGCAGGTGCGTTCGCCGAGGTACTCGTCCGGCACGGGCACCACCGCGGCGTCGAGCACGGCGGGATGGGCGCGCAGGTGGCCTTCCAATTCGTCGGAGGAGACCTTGTCGCCGCCGCGGTTGACCAGGTCCTTGCGCCGCCCCTCGACGACGACGTCCCCGCCGGGCAGCACCCGCACCAGGTCGCCGGTGCGGTAGAAGCCGTCCGGGGTGAAAGCGGTGCGGTTGTACTCCTCGGCCCGGTAGTAGCCGCGCAGGGTGTACGGGCCGCGGGTGAGGAGCTCGCCGATCTCGCCGGCCGGGGCGTCCCGGTCCTCGGCGTCGACCACGCGGATCTCGTCGTCGGGGCTGAGCGGCCGGCCCTGGGTGGTGGCCACGCGTTCCGCGTCGTCTCCGGGCCGGGTCATGCACAGGAGCCCCTCGGCCATGCCGAACACCTGCTGGAGTCCGCACCCGAGGGCGGACCCCACCCGCCGGGCCGTCTCCGGAGCGAGCCGCGCCCCGCCCACCTGGAGCAGGGTCAGGCTGCCGAGGTCCTCCGGGCTCCACTCGGCCGCCTGGGCCCACAGTGCGGCGAGCGGGGGCACGACGGCGGTCACGGTGACCCGGTGCCGCTCGATCAGCGGGAAGACCGTCTCGGGATCGGGCGACGCGCTGAGCACCACGGTCCCGCCGGCCAGCAGGGTGCCGAGTGCGCCGGGGCAGGCGAGGGCGAAGTTGTGGGCGACGGGCAGCGCCGCGAGGTAGACCGTACCGGGGTCCAGGCCGCACAGTTCGGCGCTGGCGCGGACGTTGTAGGCGTAGTCCTCGTGGGTCCGCGGGATGAGTTTGGGCAGGCCGGTGGTGCCGCCGGAGACCAGGAGCACCGCCGGGTCCAGCGGGTCGGGTTCCGCGAAGGCCCCGGGCGGGAGCGGGCTGCGGCGTCCGGCGGCCTCGACCTCGGAGAGCGCGGTGTGCGGCCCCGGGGCGCCGCCCGCGACGAGGACGTGGCGCAGTCCGGGCACCTGCTCCCGGACCTCTTCGGCGAGGGCCCGGTAGTCGAAGTCCGAGGCGGGGTCGGGGTCTTCGGCGGGGACCACGTAGGCCACGGCGCCGCTGTGGCCGCAGAGGTGGACGGCCTCGCTGCGCCGGTAGGCGGGCAGCCCCAGGACCGGGACCGCTCCGACGCGCAGCGCGGCGAAGAGGAGGACGAAGAACTCGGGTCCGTTGGGGAGCTGGACGACGATCCGGTCGCCGGGGACGATGCCCAGCGCGGCGAGCCCGGCGGCGAGATGGCCGGCGCGGCGGTCCAGTTCGGCGTACGAGACCTGCTCGCCGTCCGCCACCAGGGCCGTGGCCGTCCCGATCGTGCGGGCGTGGCCGGCGAGGAAGCCGCCCAGCGGGCGGCCCTGCCAGTAGCCGGCCTTCCGATACCTCTCCGCCTCGCCGCCGGGCCATCGAACCATGTCCACGAAGAATCCAGCTCCTCACGCCGGGACGAATACCCGGAACATTGCAGGAATAATTCAAGCACTAACGCTGCCGTAAAGACTCCCCCGAAGGAAATCCGATAGGCAATCGCAATCAGATAACTTTTTGGCAAAATCAGGCGCGTTTTGACAACTCAACACACCAGCTATAGGCGGATATTCATGGATAGATCGGGCATACCAGGGGCGGGTACTACCCCTTCGGGTAGCTCCCTTTCGGACGGCCATTTCTTCACGTACCTTGACAGGGAAATCCGGGGATGATCGCGAGGGAACAATTCTCGAATGTTCCTCGATTTTCACTCTCGGCCCCGACTCCCGTTTCCCCCGAAAGGCCACCTCCCTTGCTCAGGTACGGGCTGACGCCACAGCCGCACGGGACGGCCCGCGCCCCGTCCTGGCTGCGCACGCCGGCACCCCGCCACCGCCCCGGACTGCGGCTGCTCTGCTTCCCCCACGAGGGCGGCTCGGCGGAGTTCTTCGACCCCTGGCTGAACCACCTGCCGGACACCGTCGAGCTGACCGCCGTGCAGTACCCGGGGCGCGGCGACCGGGCCCACGAACCGGTGCCCGGCCAGGTCGACGACCTCGCACGGCCGGTGGCACAGGCGCTGGCGGGACGGGGCGGGGCCCCTCTGGTGCTCTTCGGGCACGGGATGGGCGCGGTGGTCGCCTTCGAGACCGCCCGGCTCCTGACGGAGCATCACAATCCGCGCCCGGAGGCGCTGTTCGTCTCCTCCCACCCCGCGCCGACGGACAGCCCCGTCGATGAGGGCCGGCCCCACCACGACGATCCCGTCGCCCGCCTGCGCCACCTCGCGAGCGAGGGGACCGGGGGCGGCGCGGACCCCGGGCCGCCCCCGGTTCCGCCCGCCACCGTGTACGCGGACCTGCGGACCGCCGCGCGCTACCGCTACCGGCCCGGACCGCCGCTGGAATGCCCCGTCACGGCGCTCGTGGGCATCCACGACGCGGGGGTCACCGCCCGCCGGGCCGAAGGCTGGCGCTCCTGCACGACGGGCCGGTTCACCCTGCGCGCCATGCGGGGCGGCCCCTTCTACCTCGTGCGGCACCGGGCGGCGGTGGTGGCCTTCCTCCTCACCCGTTCCGGCGGCGGCCGGGCCCGGGCCTGACCGGGCCGCGGCCCGCGCACTCCCCTCCCCGTTCCCCGCACGCTTCCCGCCCGCACGCTCGCCCCTGCCCCCTGCCCCCTGCCCCCCTGCCCCGCTAGGAGACAGACCCATGGCGGCTCCCGCCCCAGCCATCCGACCCGACGCCCGGCTGCTCCAGGACACCCTGACCGAGGTGCTCACGCAGGTCCCGTACAACAGCGCCGCGCAGTACCACGTGCACTACGGGACCGGCTCCTCCCCCGAGCGCTTCGGCACCGCCTGCGCCTGGCAGACCTTCCGCGCCGGCGAGCTCGTCGCCCGGCACACCGGCACCGAGGCCGAGTACCGCGTCGGCGGGCGGCACGTCTGCGCGCTGTACGACGACGGCGAGACGCTCACCGTCCTCGACCCGTACCTGATGCACCGCACCCCGCTGCTGCTGGCGCGCGCCGACGCCGTCGACGGTGTCGTACGGGCCGAGTCGCCGGCCTACCCGCTGCGCCGGCGCCCGGACGGCTCCCCCGCCCCCTCGCTCCTGCGGGCGCAGTGGACTCCGGCCGACGGGATCCTGCGGCTGCGGTACCTGCGCTACAGCCCGCGGCTCGGCGAGCAGGTCATGCACCGCGCCTACACGATGCGGCCCGGGGACACGGTGCGCGAACTCCCGGTGCCGGCACCGCTGGTACGGGAACTCCTGCTCCACCCCGAACAGGACAACCTGTCCGTCCGGGCCGTGCACCCCGGCGACGACGGCCTCTGCGAGCTCGTCCTGCCCTTCGGCGGCCGCCCGCGCGGGGCCCTCGCCGATGCCGCGGTGCTGATCGCACGCGACAACCAGGGCGCGGTCAGCCGCCGGGGCAGCGCCGCCTTCGCACGCGAACTGGAGCGGGTGGCCGAGGCGTTGCGCTGCGACCCCGACGAGCTCGTGGACCACCTGCTCGGCGCCGCCGCGCTGTACGACGCGGCCGCCCCGGCCGGTCTCCTCGTCACCGACTACTCCCTGGAGGACGCGTGAGCGCCCCGCACCCCCGTTCCTATTTCCTCGCCGGCGTCATGCAGGGGGCCCGCGGCGGCGCCGACCTGGCCGACCAGGGCTACCGCGAGCGGCTGCGCCGCAGCATCCTGGAGCACCGCCCCGATGCCGTGGTGCACGATCCCGACGTCCTGATGCGGGAGTGGATCGGCGCGCAGGAACAGTCGATCCGTGCCGGCCACGCCGCGCTCGCGGACACCCCCGAGGTGTACCGGACCACCCTCGACCCGGCCGTTCAGCTTCTCACCGCGACCTTCCACCGGCTGACGGAGCTGGCCGCCGAGAGCGACGTGTGCGTGGCCTGGCTGCCCGCCCACGAACCCAGCATGGGCACCGCGGCCGAGATGCTCAGCGCCCACCGGGGCGGCGCCACGGTCGTGGCGGTGACGGGGATGCGGCAGAACCTCGCGGTGCTGGCCTGCTCCGACGTGATCCTCCCCGACCTCGCCGCCTTCGAGCGCTGGCTGGCGGCCCGGGCATGAGCGGGGCCGGCGGCGATCCGTCCGAGAAGCCGCGCGAGGCCTGCGGGGTCGCCGGCGTGTGGGGCGCGGCCGGGGACGCCGCACCCCTGGTCCGCACCATGCTGGCGGCTCTGCAGCACCGCGGCCGGCAGAGCGCGGGGATCGTCGCCTGCCGCGACGGCGTGCTGACCCGCCGGACGGGCGCGGGCCGGGTCGTCGAGGTCTTCCCCGGTCCGGAGGGCCTGCCTCCCGGTCCCGGCGCGATCGGCCACGTCCGCTACGGAACCTCGGGCGGGGGCGGGGCCCACTCCGGCTCCGACTCCGGCTCCGACGCCGCACTCGCCCAGCCCGCCGTCGCCGGCCCCGCGGGCCGCCCCGCCCTCGCCGTCGCGCACAACGGAACCCTCATCGGCGCCGAAGCGGCCGCCGCCGCCCACGGGGTGCCCTTCGGCCCGGCCGAGGCCGACACCGCCCTGCTCACCCGGCTGCTGCACGAGGTGCGGACCCGGCGCGGGCTGACGCTCACGGAGGCTCTGCACGAGGTGCTGCCCTCGGTCGAAGGTGCGTACGCCCTCGTCCTCACCGACGGGCAGCGCCTCTACGGGGTGCGCGACCCGCACGCCTTCCGGCCGCTGTGCCTGGGGCGGCTGGGCGACGCCTGGCTGCTCGCCTCCGAGTCGGCGGCCCTCACCGCCGTCGGCGCCGAACTCGTACGGGACCTCGAACCGGGCGAGGTCCTGGAGGCGGGCCCCGGCGGCATCCGCACCGGCAGGCTCGCGGCCCCCGGGGCCCGGCGCGCCTCCTGCGTCTTCGAGTACGTGTACTTCGCGCGCGCCGACTCCGTCGTGGACGCGCAGAGCGTCCACCGCACCCGGTACGCGGCCGGCCTCGCCCTCGCCGAGCACGCCCCGCCGCCGCCCGGAGCCGTGGACCCGGTGGTGGTGGCGGTGCCCGACACCGCGCGCGTCGCCGCGGACGCGTACGCGTGGCGCTCCGGACTGCCCACCGTCCAGGGCCTGTTGCGGCACGAGGGTGTCGGCCGGTCCTTCATCGGCGCCACCGCCGCCGACCGCGAGGCCGCCGTGCGCGCCAAACTGTCCGCCGTCCCCGCCGCGGTGTCCGGCCGGTCCGTGGTCCTGGTCGACGACTCGCTGGTGCGCGGCACCACCATGGCCACCGTCACCGCGCTGCTGCGGGCCGCGGGCGCCCGCGACATCCACCTGCGGGTCGCCTCCCCGCCGCACCGCCTGCCCTGCTTCTACGGCATCGACACCGCCCGCGGGGACGCCCTGCTCGCCACCGGGCTGCCCGACTCCGCCCTCGCGGACCGACTGGGCTGCGAGAGCGCGGAGTTCCTCCCGCTCGACCTGCTCGTCCGGGCCGTCGGCAAGGACCCCGCAGATCTCTGTACCGCCTGCCTCGACGGCCGGTACCCCACCGCCGTGCCCGCATCCGCGGGCCGGACCACCGTACCCACGCACAGGAGAGCCCTCGCATGACGAGCACGACCGCCGACACGAACCCCCGGCTGGAGAGCCGCAGCGGCAAGTTCTTCGCCCGCTACTACGACGCCATGACGGCGCGCGCCGAGGAGAAGTGGGGCCGCCCGCTGCGCACGCTGATGTTCGGCGAGCTGACGGGCGCCGTCCTGGAGGTGGGCGCCGGCTCCGGGGCCAACGTGCCCTACTTCGCCAAGGCCGACTCGCTGGTCGCCGTGGAACCGGCCAGCGAGATGCTCCGGCAGCTGCGGGTGCGGGCCGCCGAGGCGCCCATCGAGGTGAAGGTCGTGGACGCCTGGGCCGAGAGCCTGCCGCTGCCCGACGACACCTACGACACCGTCGTGTGCACCCTCGTCCTCTGCACGGTCGTCGACCTGCCCGCCGCGCTCTCGGAGATCCGGCGCGTGCTCAAGCCCGGCGGACAGCTCGTCTTCTTCGAGCACGTCCGGGCCCCGGGCGTGGTGGGTCTGCTCCAGGACGTGCTGGCCCCGCTGTGGCGCCGCGCGGCCGGCGGCTGCAACGCCAACCGGCGCCTCCTGAGCGCCCTGCACGAGGCCGGCTACAAGGTGCGCGTCCACGAGATCGTCCGCCCGTGGCCCCGCTACCCCACCAACACGCCCTACCTGCGCGGCACCGCCGTGCCTTCGGCCCAGCCGGCCGACCGCTACTGATCGGAAGAATCGTGCTGTCTGTGAACACCCCGTCCGAGCCGCGCGGCCTGGCCGCGGCCGTCCACGAAGCCGCCCGGCGCCGCCCGGACGCCACCGCGCTCACCTTCGTCGACTACTCGGCCGACCGGGCCGGCGTGGCCCACGAGCTGACCTACGGCATGCTCGAAGCGCGGGCGCGCTCCGTCGCGGGCGCCCTGAGCCGCATCGCCGTGCCGGGCGACCGGGCCGCCATCCTCTGCCCGCACACGGCGGACTACGCCGCCGCCCTGCTCGGCTGCCTCTACAGCGGGGTGATCGCCGTACCCCTGTACGCCCCCGAGGCGTTCCGTACGGACGAGCGGCTGCACCTCGCCATGGCCGACTGCGCGGCGGGCGTCGTCCTGACCACCAGCGCGCACGAACAGCCCGTACGCGAGCTGCTGTCGGACGCGCCGGGCCCCGGGCAGCCTTCCGTGCTGTACGTGGACACCCTGGATCCGGCACTGGGCCGCAACCTGGTCCTGCCCGAGGCCCAGCGCCCGGACGGCGTCGCGTACCTCCAGTACACCTCGGGGTCGACCCGGCAGCCGACCGGTGTGGAGGTCACGCACCGCAATCTGGCCGTCGGGGCCGAGCAGTTGCGGGCCGGGCTGGAGATCGGCGCGGACGCGCGCATCGCCGGCTGGCTGCCCTTCTTCCACGACATGGGCCTCCTGCTGATGCTCGCCGTGCCGCTGATCAACGGCACGCCCGCCGTACTGATGTCGCCGTTCTCCTTCATCCAGCGGCCCGCCCGCTGGCTGCGCGCGGTCAGCGACCACCGGGCCACGCACACGGTGTCCCCGAACTTCGGCCTCGACCTGTGCGTCGACCGGGTCCCGGAGAACGCCCGGACGGGCCTCGACCTCTCCTCGCTCCGCACCCTCGTCAACGGCTCCGAGCCGGTGCGGGCCTCGACCCTGGACCGGTTCACCGCGGAGTTCGGACCGCACGGGTTCCGGGCGCAGGCCCACTGCCCCAGCTACGGCCTGGCCGAAGCCACTCTCGCCGTCACCCTCGGCGGCCCCGCGGCACCCCGCGTGCTGCGGCTGGACCGTACCGAGCTGACGGCGGACCGGGTGCGCGTCCTGCCGGACGCCGACGGGGACGGCGGGGACGGCTACCGCGTGGTGTCCTGCGGCACGCCCGCCGGCCAGGACGTGCGCATCGTCGACCCGCGGACCGGGGAGACGGTGTCCGGGGGCCGCGCGGGCGAGGTGTGGGTGCGCGGGGCCAACGTGTGCGCCGGGTACTGGGGGCGGCCGGAGCGTTCCGCCGAGGTCTTCCGGGCGGCGCCGGCTTCGGCCCCGGACGAGGCCTGGCTGCGCACCGGCGACCTGGGCTTCCTCAGGGACGGCGAACTGTTCCTGACCGGCCGCCTGAAGGACCTGATCGTCGCGGGCGGCCGCAACCACCACCCGGCCGACGTCGAACTGACCGTCCAGGAGGCGCAGACGGCGATCCGGCGCGGCCATGTCGCCGCCTTCTCGGCCGGGTTGCTCGACGAGACGGGGGAACGGGCCGTGGTAGTCGCCGAGCTGGACCGCAGCCGCGACCCGGCCGAGCTGGAGGCGATCCGCTCGGCGGTGCGCGCCTCCGTGGTGGCCCGGCACTCCCTGGACGTGCACGAGGTGGTGCTGATCCGGCGCGGCGCGCTGCCCAAGACCACGAGCGGCAAGATCCGCCGTGCCGCGTGCCGCGAGCTGTACCTGGCGGGGGAACTCTCCGTCGCCACGGGCACGGGCACGGGCACGGGCACGGGCAGCGGAACGGTCGCGGCTGCGGCCGCATCCGCCGTCGCCGCCGTGCGGGACGGAGCGCCGGTCCTGTGAGCGAGGAACTGCACCGGCTGCTCGTCGCGCGCGTGGCCCGGCGCAGCGGTCTGCCCGAGCACCGCATCGACCCCGACCTGCCCTTCGACACGTACGGGTTCGCCTCCATCGACGCGGTGGCGCTCGCGGGCGAACTGGAGGAACTGCTCGACCGTGACCTGCCGCCGACCGTGCTGTGGCAGCACCCCACCATCCACCGGCTGACCGCCTTCCTCACCGGCGCGCCCGGGCGGCCGGAGCAGCCCGGGCAGCCGGCTGCCGGTCCCGCCGCCGGACCCGCCGCCGAGGCGGGCGACGCCCGGTACGGCGACACGGACCTCGCCGTGGTCGGCCTCGGCTGCCGCCTCCCCGGGGGCGTCGCCTCCGCGGCCGGCTTCTGGGAGCTGCTGAGCCACGGCGGCGACGCCGTCACCACCGTCCCGGAGGGCCGCTGGGAGCCGTACCGCCAGGTGTCGCCCGCACACGCGGCCGCCGTCGGCCGGGCCGTCCGGCACGGCTCCTTCCTCGACGACGTGGACGGCTTCGACGCGGAGTTCTTCTCCATCTCCCCGGCCGAGGCCGCCGAGATGGATCCGCAGCAGCGGATCCTGCTGGAGGTCGCGTGGGAGGCCCTGGAGCACGCGGGGCTGCCGGCCGACGGGCTGGCGGGCTCCCGTACCGGCGTCTACGTGGGTGCGTGCAGCAACGACCACGGGCGGACGGCCCTGGAGGACCTGCCGTCGATCACCGCGCGCACCGGCACCGGGTCCGCCATGAGCATCATCGCCAACCGGCTCTCGTACGCGCTGGACCTGCGGGGCCCCAGCATGACGGTCGACACCGCCTGCTCCTCTTCGCTCGTGGCCCTGCACCTGGCCCGGCGCGGGCTGCTCGCGGGCGAGTGCGACACCGCGCTGGTCGGCGGCGTGAACCTGCTGCTCTCCCCCGGCATCACGCTCAACTTCGGTGCGGGAGGCGTCCTTTCGCCGGGCGGCCGCTGCCGCCCCTTCTCCGCCGCGGCCGACGGGTACGTGCGCGGCGAGGGCTGCCTGGTCGTCGTGGTGCGCAGGCTCGCCGACGCCCTGCGCGACGGGGACCGGGTGCTCGCCGTGGTCCGTGCCACCGGCACCAACCAGGACGGCCGCTCGAACGGGCTGATGGCCCCCAACCCGGCCGCCCAGGAGGCCCTGATCCGCGAGGTGTGGGCCGGCTCCGGACTCGATCCCGCCGAGGCCGGGTACGTGGAGGCCCACGGCACCGGCACCCCGCTGGGCGATCCGATCGAGGCGGCCGCGCTCGGCGCCGCGCTCGGCGGCGCCCGGGCCTCGGGCTCCGCGCTGCGGATCGGCTCGGTCAAGTCCAACCTCGGGCACCTGGAGGGCGCCGCCGGGCTCGCCGGGCTCGCCAAGTGCGTACTGGCCCTGCACCACGGGATGATCCCGGCCACCCTGCACCACGACGCCCCCAACCCCCGGATCCCGCTGGCCGAGTGGGGCCTGTCCGTCGTCGACCGTCCCACCCCGTGGGCGCGCGGCGGGCGGCCCCGTACCGCGGGCGTCAGCTCCTTCGGGTTCGGCGGCACCAATGCTCATGCGGTGCTCCTCGAAGCCCCGGTTCCCCAGACGGTGTCGATCACCGAGTGAGAGTGAACTCCCCCATGGAAAACACCGAGATGCTCTTCGCGCTCTCCGCCCGCTCCCCGGGGGCCCTGCGCGAGAACGCCGGCCGGCTGGCCCGCTGGCTGACCGCCGACGGCGCCCGCGTCCCCCTCGCCGACGTGGCCCACACCCTCGCGGTACGCCGCGCCCACCTCGCCGAACGCCTCGTGGTCCGCGCCCCCGACCGCGCCGCGCTCGCCGCACTGCTGGAGACCGTCGCCGACGGCGGGGAGCCCGGCCCGCTCGCCGCGCGCGGCAGCCTGTCGGACACCCGGCCCGCCTCCCCGGTGTTCGTCTTCTCGGGCCACGGGTCCCAGTGGGACGGCATGGGCGCCGGACTCCTGGCCCGGGAACCGGTATTCGCCGCCGCCATCGAGGCCCTCGAAGGGGTCGTGCGGGAGGAGAGCGGCCACGACCTGCGCACGCTGATCACGCAGGACGGTCTGGCGGGCTCCGGGATGGACCAGGTGCAGCCCGCCGTGTACGCCCTCCAGGTGGGCCTGGCCGCGGTGTTCCGCGATCGGGGCATCGTGCCGGCCGCCGTGATCGGCCACTCGATGGGCGAGATCGCCGCCGCCGTGGTCTCCGGCGCCCTGACCCCCCAGGACGGGGCGCGGATCGTGTGCCGCCGCTCCCTGCTGATGGAGCGCCGGCTCGCCGGAACCGGAGCCACGGCCCTGGTGGAGCTGGACGCCGCCGAGGCACGGCGCCGCCTCACCGGCCGCCCGGGCATCTCCGTCGCCGTGCACTCCTCGCCGCGCGCCTGCGTGGTGGCCGGGCTCCCGGACGCCGTCGAGGCCTTCGTCGCCGAGTGCCGTGCGGAGGGGCTGCTGGCCCGCCTGGTGCCGGGCGTGCGGATCGGCGCGCACAGTCCGCTGGTCGACCCCCTGCTCGGCGAACTCACCGCCGCGCTGGGCGACATCGAGCCGGGCACGCCGCGGCTCGCCCACTACGGCTGCACCTCGGAGGACCCGAGGGAGCGGCCCGCCCTCGACGCCGCGTACTGGGCGGCGAACCTGCGGCGGCCCGTGCGGCTGACCGAGGCCGTACGGGCCGCCGCCGAGGACGGGCTGCGCGTGTTCATGGAGGTGTCGCCGCACCCCGTGGTCGCCCAGTCGGTCCTGGAGACCGTGCTGAAGACCGACGGCACGCACCGCGGGCGGAGCACCGTCCTGGGCACCCTCGGCCGCGGCGCCCCGGCCGGGGCCTCGCTCGCGGCCGCCCTCGCGACCCTGCACTGCGCCGGGGTGACCCTTCCCCCTCAGTCCGTCCCGGCGGGCCGGCCGGTCGAACTGCCCGCCTACGCCTGGCAGCACCGGTCCTTCCCGCGGCCCCGCCGCGCCCCCGTGGACTCCCCTGCGCATCCGCTGCTCGGCCACCGCATCACCCTGCCGGGCACCCCCGTGCGCCATGTGTGGCAGAGCCGGGTCGGCTCCGACCGGCTGCCGTGGCTCGACGACCACCGGGTCCAGGGCACGCCGGTGCTGCCGGGCACCGCGTACGCGGAACTCGCCCTGGCCGGGGCCTGCGAGGCCTTCGGTGCCGGGCCGGAGCGGGTGGAGGTCACCGGGCTCGACCTGGCCCGGGTCCTGCCCCTGGACCGTCCCGCGACCCTCACCACCACCCTGGAGGAGGACCCCGAAGGGCACGGCGGCACCGTCACCGTGGTCGCCGGGACCGGCGCCGGCAGCGCCGGGGCGGTGCTGGCCCGCGCCCGGGTCGCCCTCGTGGCCGCCCGCGCGGGTGGTCTCGTAGGGGAGGAGGACGGGGAGCCCTGGGATGCGGCCGAGGACACCGGCGAAGGCGTACGGCACGATCCGCAGCCGCTCTACGCGGCCCTGCGCGTGCTCGGCCAGGAGCACGGGCCCGCCTTCGCCGGGGTCACCGGGGTCCGGGTGAGCGGGGGTGTCGCCGTCAGCCGGGTGGCCCGGCCGGCCGTGCTGGCCGCGGACGGCCGGTGGCGGTTCCACCCGGCGCTCCTGGACGCCTGTCTGCACGGGCTGGGCGCGCTGATGCCGGAGGGCGCGCGGGGCACGTACCTGCCGACCGGAGTGGAGCGGTTCCGGGTCACCGGGACGCCCGGGGACGCGCTCGTCTGCCGGGCCCGGCTGCGTCCCGGCGCCGCGGGCACCCTGTCCGCCGACGTGGAGATCACCGGCCCCGAAGGCGCCCCGGTCGCCCGGCTGACCGGGGTCCGGCTCAGCCCGGTCGGCGAGGAGGCGCTGCCCGTGGACGTGGCTCCGCTGCTGCGCCACGTGCGCTGGGAGACCGCGCCCGCACCGGAGTCCGGGCCCGCACCGGAGTCCGGGCCCGGCGAGGAGCCGCGGCGGCTGCTCGTGAGCGGCGACCCGGACGGCACGGTGGCCGCCGCGCTGTCGGCCGCCGGAGTCGTGTGCGCGAGCGTCGGCCCCGACGGGCCCTGGGACGCCGCCGGGCCGGTGGACGGCGCGGCCGATGGTGTGGTGCTGACCGCCTGGGGCGGACCGGAGGCCTCCTCCGACGTGCCGGGCTCCGCCGAGGAGCGGGTGCACGCGGCCCTGCGGCTCGTCTCCGGACTGCTGCGCCACTGCGAGGGGACCGGCACGCCGCCGCCCCCGCTGACCGTACTGACCCGGTGCGCCCAGCCGGTGCGGGAGGGCGAGGAGCCCGATCCGGGCCAGGCGGCGCTGCGCGCGCTCGTCCGTACGTTGCGCCAGGAGCGGCCCGAACTGCGGGCGCGCATCGTCGACTTGGACGGTACCGGGGCCCTGCCCGTGGCCGAGATCCTCGACCGGGACGGCCCGGACGAGGTCGCCTGGCGGGGCGGGCGGCGCCATGTGGCGCGGCTGGTCGCCGGACCTTCGCCGGCCGGGCGGGCCGGGCACCCCGGGCAGACCGGGGAGACCGCCGACGGCGGCGGCCGGGACCGCGTGATCGTGCGGCCGGGGGGCGGCTACCTCGTCACCGGCGGCACGCGCGGCCTGGGCCTCGCCACCGCCCGCTGGCTCGCCGAAGGCGGCGCGGGAGCCGTGGTCCTGGGCGGCCGCGGCGGGTTCGGACCGGAGGCCGCCGGGGAACTGGAGCGGATCCGGGCCCTGGGCACCCGCGTCGAGCTGGTCACGGGGGACGTGGCCGCGCCGGGGACCGCGGAACGCATGGCGGAGGTACTGGCGGCGGCCGGCGTACGGCTGCGCGGGGTGGTGCACACCGCGGCCGTACTGGAGGACGCGCTGGTCACCGAACCCGACGGAGGCCGGCTGCACCGGGTGTGGGCACCGAAGGCCACGGGGGCCTGGCGTCTGCACGAGGCCACCGCCCGGGTAGAGCTCGACTGGTGGATCGGCTTCTCCTCACTGGCCTCCCTGGTCGGCTCGGCCGGCCAGGCCGAGTACGCGGCGGCCAACGCCTTCCTCGACTCCGTGGTGGCGCTGCGGCGGGCCCGGGGCATGACCGCGCTCGCGGTCAACTGGGGCCCGTGGGAAGGGATCGGCGCCGTGCGCGGCCGCAACATTCCCGGACTGGGCAAGCTCGCCCAGCGCGAGGGCTTCGCGGCGCTGGAGGCGCTGCTGGCCGGTGACGCGGCGCAGGCGGGGGTGGCCCGGCTGACCGGCTCCGCCTTCGTCGAGGCCTATCCGCAGACGCGTTCCTCCTCCTTCCTCGCCGCCCTGGCGCAGGCGGCGGACGGGCCGGGGTCCGGGGCGGACTCCGGTTTCGACCGGGCGGCCCTGGCCGCACTGCCGGACGGGGCGCGGCGGTCGGCCGTACGGGCCCGGACGCTCCGATGCGTCGGCCGGGTGCTCGGGTTCACGGATCCCGGCCGGATCGCGGACCGTCCGCTGGTGCACTTGGGGCTGGACTCTCTGGCCGCCGTACGGATCAAGAACGCGCTGTCCGAGGACTTCGCGGTGGACGTGCCGGTGGCGCGGCTGCTCCAGGGGGCCAGCGCCGCCGATCTGGCGGAGCTGGTGACGGACGCCCTCGCCGCGGGCGCCGCAGGCAGCGACGCCGTGGAGCCCGCGGGCGCGCTCCCGGCCGCGGCGCCCGACGCCGTGCGCGGGGCCACGCGCCGGGCGGCCGCCCGGACCGCCCTGGCCGGAGCCGGCCGGGCCAGACGCCGCGACGCACGGGACGTGCGCGAGGTACGGGACATACGGGATGCACGGAGGAGCGGTTCATGAGCGACGCACGGCAGGATGCCGAGGCGGTGGCGGTCGTGGGGCTCGCGGGCCGGTTCCCCGGGGCGCGCACCACGGAGGAGTTCTGGGACCACCTGGCCGCCGGGCGGGACTGCCTGGAGGAGCTCGGCGACACGGAGCTGCTGGCCGCCGGGATCCCGGCATCGGCGCTGTCCGGGCCCGGCTACGTACGGCGGGCGGCGGCCCTCGAAGGGTTCGCGGAATTCGACGCTGAGTTCTTCGGACTACCGCCCGCCGTGGCCGCGGCCATGGACCCCCAGCAGCGGCTGTTCCTGGAGTGCTGCTGGCACGCCCTGGAGGACGCGGGGCACGACCCGGCCGCGCGGGACGACGCGGTCGGGGTGTTCGCGTCCCCCTCCTTCAGCGGCTACTTCGGCTACAACCTGCTCTCGCACCACGATCCCCGGGTCCTGCTCGGCTCCGGCACGTCCCCCGCCCTGATCCACGCCCTGACGCTGACCGACCCCAACTTCTTCGCCACCCGGGTCGCGCACGCGCTGGACCTGCGGGGCCCGGCCCTCACCGTGCAGACCGCGTGCTCCGGTTCGCTGGTGGCGGTGCACCTGGCCTGCCAGAGCCTGCTGTCCGGGGAGACGGACCTCGCGCTCGCGGGCGGGATGACGGTGAAGGTCCCGCACCGTGCGGGCTATCTGCACGAGCCCGGATCGATGATGTCCGCGGACGGCTTCTGCCGGCCCTTCGACGCGGCCGCGAACGGCACCGTCTTCGGCAGCGGCGGCGGGGTCGTCGCCCTGAAGCGCCTCTCCGACGCGCTCGCCGACGGGGACAGGATCCGCGCGGTCGTGCGCGGAACGGCCGTCAACAACGACGGTTCCCTCAAGATGGGCTTCACCGCGCCCAGCGTCGAGATGCAGGCCGCGGTGATCGCCGAGGCGCTGGCGGTGGCCGGGCTGGAACCGCACGAGGTCGGCTACGTCGAGGCGCACGGCACCGGCACCGTCCTGGGGGACCCGGTCGAGACGGCCGCGCTGCGCCAGGCCCTCGACCCGGCGGGCGACCGTACGGCGCCCTGCCTGATCGGATCGGCCAAGGGCAACATCGGCCACCTGGAGGCCGCATCCGGTGTCGTCGGACTGATCAAGACGGTCCTGGCGCTGGAGCACCGGACCCTCCCGGGGACCGCGCACTTCACCGCACCCAATCCGGAACTCGGTCTGCGAGACGGGCCGTTCGAGGTGGTCGCCGGGACCCGGCCGTGGACCGGGCCGGGCCCGCTGGTGGCCGGGGTCAGCTCGCTGGGCGTCGGGGGCACCAACGCCCACGTGGTGCTGGCCGAGGCACCGCCCGTGCCTGCCCGCCGAAGCCCGGACCTGGACCCGGACCGGGACCTCGCCGCGGCCCCGGTGCTGCTGCTCAGCGCCCGTACGCCCGAGGCGCTGCGGGACGCGGGACGGGAGCTCGCCGGGGCCATCGGCCCGGACACCGACCTCATGGACGTGGCCCACACCCTGGCCGGGCGCCGGGCCTTCGGCTTCCGGACCGCGGTCGCCACCCGCTCCCCGGAGCGGGCCGCCGCACTGCTGCGCGCCGGCCGGCCCGCGGTCCGGGTGGCCGCCGCCCCGCCCCTGCCGGTGCTGCTGTTCCCCGGGCAGGGGTCCCCGTACCCGCGGATGGGCGCGGGGCTGTACCGGAGCGGCGGGGTCTTCCGCCGCGAACTGGACTGCTGCGCCGAGCTGTTCGCCGCCGAAACCGGCCGGGACCCGCGGGACGCGGTGTTCCGCGGTGACGCGGCGGACCTGCTGCGCACGGACGTGGCCCAGCCCGCGCTGTTCGCCGTCGAGTACGCGCTGGCCCGGACCCTGGAGAGCCACGGGGTGCACCCGGCGGCCCTCGCCGGGCACAGCGTCGGCGAGTTCGCCGCGGCCTGCCTCGCCGGGGTGATGGAACTGACCGACGCGGTACGGCTGGTGGCGGCCCGGGGCCGGCTCATGCACGCGGCCCCCGCGGGCACGATGCTCTCGGTCCGCGCCGCCCCCGGGCAGCTGCTCGCCCGGCTCGACGGGAGCGGACTGGAGCTGGCCGCGGTGAACGAGCCCGGGGCCTGCGTGGTCGCCGGGCCGCCCGCGGCGGCCGCCGCGCTCTCGGCGCTGCTGACGACGGACGGCCTCACGGTCACGGAGCTGCGCACGCCGCACGCGTTCCACACGGCGGCCATGGACGAGGCGGCGGAGCGCTTCGCCGAACTGGCCGCCGGGGTACCGCTGTCCGCGCCCGCCGTTCCACTGCTGTCGAACGTGACCGGCGGCTGGATGACGGACGCCGAGGCCACCGACCCGGAGCGGTGGGCCCGCCAGATGCGCTCCACGGTGCGCTGGTCGGACGGCGTACGGACCCTGCTGGCCGGGACCGGCCCGGACGGTCCGGGCCGGGCGCTGGTCGAGACGGGCCCCGGCCGGACGCTCGCCTCGGCGGCCCGGCGGGGCCCGGACTGGTCGGACGCGCACCTCGCGGTGAGCGCCATGCGGCACCCCGAGGAGCGGACCGACGACGGCGAGGCGCTGTCGCGGGCACTGGGGGCCCTCTGGGAGACCGGGGTGGAGGTGGACTGGTCCGGGACCCGGCACGGGCGGGAACGCCGGGTGCCGCTGCCGGGCTATCCCTTCCGGCGGGTGCGGCACTGGACCGATCCCGCGGAGCCGGTGGAACCCGCGACGGCCGCGGCACCCGCGACGCTCGGCGCTCCCGCCGCGCCCACCGCTCTCGCCTCGCCCGCTGCGCCCCCTGCGCCCGCTGCGCCCGCGCGGCCGGCGCCGGCCGCCGCACGGGCGGGCCGCGGAGCCGCCGAGGTGCTGGCCGGGATCTGGGCGGAGGTACTGGGCGTGCCGTCGGTCGGACCGGACGAGGACTTCTTCGACCTGGGCGGCGACTCGGTACTGGCCGCGAAGGTCTGCGGGCGGGCCCAGGCCTTCGGCATGGACCTCACACCGCAGGACGTCTTCGAGCGCCCCACCGTGTCACGGCTTGCGGCCAGGGCCTCCTGACCCACTCTCAACTCGAACAGCACTGTACAAAATACGGTCTCCGTGCGCTACGGTAACCCTGACAGTGCTGTTCAAGTTAAGGAGTATGCGGTGAACCTGGAGAGTCATACCCACGCCGATCCGGCCGGGGCAGGGCATCCCCACCACGCCGCGACCGCGCACCACGGGCACGCGGAGGCCGGGACACCGCCGGACCCGCGCCGGTGGCTGATCCTCGCGCTGCTGTGCACGGCACAGTTCATGCTCATCGTCGACGTCACCGTGGTGAACGTCGCTCTGCCCACCATCGGCGGCGAACTGGGACTGGACGCAGGTGCGCTGACCTGGGTCGTCACCGCGTACACGCTGTTCTTCGGCAGCCTGCTGCTGCTCGGCGGCCGGCTCGGCGACCTGCTCGGCCGGCGCCGGATGTTCCTGGTGGGCCTCACCCTCTTCACCGCGGCCTCACTGGCCTCCGGACTGGCCGAGAGCGGCGGCCTGCTGATCACCGCGCGGGCCGTGCAGGGCATCGGCGCGGCCGTGATGTCACCCGCGGCCATGGCCCTGATCATGACGGTGTTCCAGGGCCCCGAGCGCAACCGGGCCCTCGGGGTCTGGGCCGCGATCGGCGCCACCGGCGCGGCCTTCGGCGTCCTGCTCGGCGGGGTGCTGGTGTCCGGACCGGGCTGGGAGTCCATCTTCTTCGTCAACGTGCCGATCGGGCTCGCCGTCCTGGTGGCGGTCCCCGCCCTCGTCAAGGAGGCCTCGGCGGCCGGGCACGAACCCGGCCACGCGGCGGCCCACGGCGCCGACCACGGGCACGCGGGCGCATCCCACGGCCACGGCGCGGCCCCCACCGGCTTCGACCTGCCCGGGGCGCTGACGATGACCGCCACCCCCGCCCTGCTCATCTACGGCCTCGCCCAGGCCCGGGAAAGCGGATTCGGCGCCATCGGCGCATGGCTCCCGCTGCTGGGCGCGCTCGTCGGGGCCGCACTGTTCGTCGTCGCGGAGCGCTCCGCCGCCGCACCCCTGGTACGGCTCCCGTTCCTGGCCCGGCGCTCCCTCGTCGGGGGCTGCCTGCTGATGCTCGCCGCGTCCGGCGTGCTGATCTCGGCCTTCTTCCTCTGCTCGCTCTACCTCCAGCACGTCCTCGGCTTCAGCGCCCTGCGCACCGGCCTGACGTTCCTGCCGGCCGCCCTGGCCACCCTCGTCGGCGCACACCTCGCCTCACAGGCCGTGGCGCGACTGGGATGGCGGGCGACCGCCGCCGGCGGCATGGTGGTCGCCGTGGCCGGGGCGCTGCTGCTGACCGGCCTGGAGCGGGACGGCAACGCGTGGACCCAGGTCATGCCCGGGTTCATCCTGCTCTCGTTCGGGCTGGGCATCGGCTTCGTCTGCGCCATCACCAGCGCCATGCACGGCGTCGAGCACCAGGACGCGGGGCTGGGCTCCGGCCTGGTCAACACCTGCCACGAGCTGGGTGCGTCCCTGGGCATCGCCGTGGTCGCGGCGGCGGCCGGCGCGAGCCTGGAGGGCAGCACCCCGTCGGTCGACGGTTTCGGCACCGCCTTCGCCACCTGCGCGGTCATCGCCGCCGTGGCGGCCGTGGCCGGCCTGACGCTGCTCCCCAAGGGCCGGCCCGACCCCTCGGCCGGGCCTGTGTTCGCCCACTGAAATCGCGTACGCAAACAATCCGCCCGCGCTCAATCGCTTGACTCCCCCAACTTCTATGATTGATAGTAGATCCCGTTGTTTGGCCGAAATGGCTACCGGGGGAGATAAAATGCAAGATGGACAGCAGAAAAACGACGGAGAGTGTTGCACCATCCTCGTCGTAGATCCGGATCCGGCCTCCAGAGCATTGCTGAGACGGTTCGTGGAACCCGGCACCCGGCCTGAATTCGTGACATCGGCCGCCTCCGCGGCGGACATTCCGCTCGACCGGGTGGCCCGGCCCCTGACCGTCGTGCTCTCCTCGGCCGTGGGCGTGGAGGACCTCTCCCGGCTCGGCCCGCTGCTCGCCGATCCGGCCACGCACGTCGTGCTGGTCCTGCGCTCCCTGATGCAGGACCAGCTCGACACCGCCCAATGGGTGCTCGCCGACGTGGTGTTGCGCCTGGAGGACCTCCTGAGCACCGGCCTCGACGAGGTGCTCACCCCGCACCGGCGGGGCACCGTCGCCGTATCGCCCGAGGCATTGCGCCAGGTCGTACGGCTGGCTTCCGCCGCACCCGAGAGCGAGAGCCGCCGGCCGAAGCTCACCGAGCGCGAGACGGAGACCCTCTGGGGCGTCGCGCAGGGGATGAGCAACCGCCAGATCGCCCGGGCCATGGGGATCAGCGAGCATGGCGCCAAGCGCCATCTCGCCAACGTGATGGGCAAGTTGAACTGCCAGAACCGGACCTCGGCCGTCGCCGTCGCACTGCGCAGCGGGCTGCTGGAGCTGAGCGACGTGGGCAGAGACGTCTCCTGACGTTCCGCACCGGCCCGCACCGGCCCGCGCCGGCCCGCATCGGCCCGCACCGCCCCGCACCCCGCCCGTCCGGCCGCCCTGCCCGGCACCCATTCCATCTCACGCACGGGGGAATCACCCAATGGCTGAAAACAGCCTTGCCAAAAACTTCGGCGATGCCGTAAAGCTGCATCTTCCGGCAGCATCTCCGGCACCGGAGATGCCCTCCCTTTCCGCATTCAACAATGCTGGAATCGATGTTCCATTCTGTAGCACTCTGGACTTCAAAGATGAATGGAATGTCCTGGCGCAAACAGCAAATGAGCGATGTCTGAGCCCGGTCGCGGTCCTGGTGACGGCTGCCGCCGATGTCCTTCGCCTGTGGTCCAAGCAGCCGGATTTCTCCCTTGATCTCGCCGCTGCGGGGCTCGGCCCCGCGGTCCACCCGCTCACCTTCGACGTACGCCCCGGAGACGGGGACACCTTCGCGGCGCGTGCGCAGCGGGTGGAGCAGCAGCTCGCCGAACTGCCCCGGCCGCTCCCCGAGGCCCCCGAGGCCCCCGCCGCCTCCGAGCCCGCCGAGCCCGCCCAGCCCGCCCAGCCCTCCGGCCTCACCTGCACGTTCGCCGAGCGCGACGGCGTCCTCACCGTCACCTGGGAGGTGCGGGCGGCGCAGTTCCCCGCCGGCTTCCCCGAGGACCTCGTCGCCGTCTGCACCGACCTCCTCGCCCTGCTGGCACGGGAGCCCGGCTCCTGGGACTCCCCGGGCCGGCTCACCCCGCTCCCCCAGTGGCAGAGCGCCGAGCGCGCCGCCGTCAACGACACGGCCGCCGACCTGCCGGCCGCCACGCTCTGCGGGCTCGTCGAGGCGCGGACCGCGCAATCCCCCGACGCGATCGCCGTCATCGCCGACGACGGGGAGCTGACGTACGCCGAGACCCTCACCGCCGCCCGGCGCCTCGCCCGCCGGCTGATCGCCCTCGGTGCGACGCCCGGGCAGCTGGTGGGCGTGGTCGTCGACAAGTGCCTCGCCCAGGTCCCGTCCGTCCTCGGCGTCACCCTGTCCCGGGCCGCGTACCTGCCGATCGACCCCTCCTGGCCCGCCGCCCGCCGCGCCCAGCTGGTGGACCAGGGCGGCGTGCGGATCGTCGTCACCACCCCGCAGCTGCGCGACACCTTCGCGTGGCCGGCCGGCATCAGCCTCGTCACCCTCGACGACGCCGAGGTGCTGGCGGCGGACGCCGGCCCCCTGGAGACGGCGCCCGCCCCGGACGACCTCGCCTACGTGATCTTCACCTCCGGTTCGACGGGCCGCCCCAAGGGCGTGGTCGTCGATCACCGCGGCGCGGCCAACACCGTCCAGGACATCAACGAGCGCTTCGGCGTCGGCCCCGCCGACCGGGTGCTCGCCCTCTCCTCCCTCAGCTTCGACCTCTCCGTCTACGACGTGTTCGGCGCGCTCGCCGCCGGCGCCGCGGTGGTCCTGCCGGCCCCCGCCCGCGCCCACGACCCCGAGCACTGGTCGCGGCTGGTGGAACGGCACCGGGTCACCGTCTGGAACTCGGTGCCGGCCCTGCTGCGCCTGTGGCTGGACTCCCCCGCGCCCGTCCCCGCGCAGGCCCCGCTGCGCCTGGTGATGCTCAGCGGCGACTGGATCCCGGTGTCCCTGCCCGACGAGCTGCGCGTCCCGTACCCGGACGCCCGCGTCATCAGCCTCGGCGGCGCGACGGAGGCCTCCATCTGGTCGGTCCACTACCCGGTCGGCGAGGTTCCGGCCGGGTGGAACCGGATCCCGTACGGCAAGCCGCTCGCGAACCAGACCCTGCACGTGCTGGACCACCGCCTGGACCCGTGCCCCGTCTGGACCGCCGGCGAGATCTACATCGGCGGCACCGGTGTGGCCAAGGGCTACTGGGCCGACCCGGTGCGGACCGCCGAGCGGTTCGTGGTCCACCCGGCCACCGGAGAGACCCTGTACCGGACCGGCGACCTGGGGCGCTACCTGTCGGGCGGGGACATCGAGTTCCTCGGCCGCGAGGACAACCAGGTCAAGATCAACGGGTTCCGCATCGAACTCGACGAGATCTCGGCCGTGCTGCGCCGCCAGAGCGGGGTGCGCGAGGCGCTCCTCACCGTCGCCACCAACCCGGACAGCGGCCGCGGACAGCTCGTCGCCTACGTGGTCCCCGAGGACGGCGCCACCACACCGGCGGAGCCCTCCACCGGCACCGGTGCGGGCACCGGCGCCTGGCCGGCCGCGCTCGAAGCCGCCCACACGGAACTGCACCGGTCCGCGGCCGAACTCGCCCCGGACATCGCCTCGTTCCGTACGACCTGGCACGGGCTCGAAGGCCTCGCCCCCACGGTCATGGCCCACACCTTCGCCCGCCTCGGCTTCTTCACCGCCGCCGGCGCCACCGCCACCGTCGACGAGATCGTGGCGGGCGGGAAGGTGCTGCCCCTGTACCGGGGACTGATCAGCCAGTGGGCGGCGGTCCTCACCGGCCTCGGAGTCCTGAAGGCCACCGGCAGGCCCGACGAGTACCGCGCCGACGCCGCGCTCGACGCGGACTCGCTCGGCCGGGAGATCGGCGCGGTCCTCGGCGGGCTCACCGCCGAGGGGCCGGACCGGATCCTCCTCGACTACTTCACCTCCTGCATCGAGCGCCAGCTGCCGCTGCTGCACGGCGGGACCCGCCCGCTGAACCTGCTGCTCCCCGACGGGGACTGGCGGGTGACCGAGGCCCTGTACGCGGCCAACCCGGCGGCCCGGCTGCAGAACAGGATCGCCGCCCAGGCCGTCCGCTCCTTCGCCGAGAACCTCCCGGCCGACCGCACGGTCCGGATCCTCGAGATCGGCGCGGGCACCGGCTCGACTGCGGACGCGGTGCTGGCGGCGCTGCCCGCGGACCGGGTCGGCTACCGGTTCACCGACCTGTCCACCGCCTTCACCGAGCGGGCCAGGAAGCGCTACGAGGGGGTCCACCCCTTCGTCGAGTACGGCCTGTTCGACATCGACGCCGACCCGGCCGCACAGGGCCTGCCGGCCGGCCGGGTGGACGTCATCGTCGCGGCCAATGTGCTGCACGACGCCAAGCACCTGGCCCGCACCCTGCGCCGCACCCGCGAGCTGCTCGCCCCCGGCGGACTGCTCGTCATGATCGAGGGAACCGTCAACTCCCCCCTCAACATGATCAGTTTCGCCTTCCTGGAGGGCTTCGGGAACTACCAGGACCAGCGCGAGGCCACCCTGCTGTCCGTACCCCAGTGGCGCGAGCAGCTGACCGCGGCCGGGTTCACCCGCTTCGCCCCGGTGCCCGAGGGCGAGCCCGTCGTGGACGCGCTGGTCCAGCACGTCCTGCTGGCCGGGACCCCCGCCCACGAGGGCGTCGCCGACGCCGTACTGGACGTCTCCTCCCTCGGCGGGGCGCTGAGCGGGCTGCTGCCGGACTACATGGTTCCGCACCACTTCCTGGTCCTCGACGAGGTCCCGCTGAGCGCCAACGGCAAGGTCGACCGCTCCGCCCTCCCCTCCCCCTGGTCCGAGCCGGAACCGCAGGAGCGGACCGTACCGCTGTCCGAACTGGAGCGGCGCCTGCACGAGATCTGGTGCGACGCCCTGGGCCACAGCGGCTTCGGCACCGAGGACAACTTCTTCGACCTCGGCGGCGACTCCCTCCACGCCGTCCGCATGGCCGGCCGGCTCCGTGCCGAGCTCGGCATCGACAAGGCCGGCGACGAGGCCATCGACATGCTCTTCCAGGCACCGACCATCCGGGAACTGGCCCTGGTGCTGTCCCGCGAAACCGGGATCGCCGCATGACCGACCACGAACCCTTCCCGCTGACCCCCCTCCAGGAGGGCTACCTCGTCGGGATGTCCGACATGGTGGAGCTCGGCGGCTTCCGGCCGGGCTACTACGTCGAGATCGACCTGGTGGACCTCGACCCCGACCGGGCCCGGCAGGCCCTGGAGACGCTGGTACGCCGGCACGGCCAGCTACGGGTCGTGGTCGACGGGGCCGGCACCCAGCGGGTGCTGCCCGAGGAGCGGACCCCTCCGCTGCCCCTGCTGGTGACGGACCTGACCGGCCTCGACGAGGACGGGCAGTGCGCCGCCCTCGCGGCCACCCGCGAGCGGATGTGCGAGGAGGGCGTCGACCCCGGGACCTGGCCGCTGTTCGAGATCGTCCTCCAGCGCGTCCGTGGACGCCGGTTCCGCGCCCACGTCTCGATGAGCCTGCTGCTCCTGGACGGACGCGGCATCCGCCGGGTGATGGACGAGTGGCGGACCTACTACGACGATCCCGATGCCGCCCTCCCCGTACCCGCGACCACCTACCGCGACAGCCGGATGGAGCTGCTCGCGCACGAGAACTCCCCCGCGTACCGGGAGCAGTGGCGGTACTGGGAGGAACGGCTCGACACCCTGCCGGACGCCCCCCGGCTGCCGCTGGCCGTGCAGCCCGCCGCCATCGGGTCCGTCCGCTTCCGGCGCCGCACCCACCACCTCGACCAGGAGCAGTGGCAGCGGCTGTGCGCCGCCTTCCGCGGCCACCGGGTGCTGCCGACGACCGCGCTGCTCCACGTGTTCGCCGAGGTGATCGGTGCCTGGGCGGACTCCCCCAGGTTCAGCCTGAACATGCTGCACCAGAACTGGGCCACCTCCCGCCCGCACATGGCCGGGGTCGTGGGCCAGTTCGGGGCGACGCTGCCGCTGGAAGTGGGCCTGGACGCGTCCGGCGACTTCTGGGAGCGCGCGAGGAGCCTGCAGAAGCAGGTGATGCGGGACCTCCAGAACGCCGACGTGGCGGGCGTGGCCATCACCCGCGGACTGGCGGCCCGGCGCGGCTGGACCTCGCGCGCCGCACTGCCGTACGTCTTCACCAGCATGCTCAAACCCGGCGCGACCCCCGCCCCGGACCCGGCCGCCGCCTCGCGGGGAGCGGGTTCCGCAGGACCGGCGGGGGCGGGGCGGCTCGCCTGCCGTGAGGTCTTCAGCGATCTGCGCACCCCGCAGGTGCTGGTCGACAACCAGCTGCACAGCGGGGCGGCGGGCGGGGTCGACTGCGTCTGGGACGTGGTCGACGCGGCCTTCCCGGCGGGGCTGCCGGACCTGATGTTCGACGCGTACGCGCGGATGCTGGACCTGCTCTCCGGCCCGGAGGCGGGCAGGGCGGTGCCCGATCCGGTGCCGGCCGCCCACCGGGCCCTCGTGGAGCGGCTGAACGCCGCCGTTTCGGCGCCGCCCGAGGAGCGGTTGGAGGAGGGCTTCCTGCGCCGTGCGGCCCTGCATCCCGGGGCGGTCGCGGTGCTGAGCGCCCGCCGGACCCTCACGTACGGAGAACTGGAGGCCCGTTCGCGGGCGGTGGCGGGCTGGCTGCGTTCCCGGGGCGTCGGCCGCGGGGACGTCGTACCGGTCGTGATGGCCAAGGGCTGGGAGCAGATCGTCGGCGTCCTGGGCGTACTGCGGTCCGGCGCGGCCTACTGCCCCGTGGACGCCGCCCTCCCGGCCGAGCGGATCGGCCACCTGCTGGACACCTGCTCCGCTCCGGCCGTGCTCGTCCAGTCGCACACCGCTCCCGCCGCCGAGGCGCTGGGCTCCCGGCCGCAACTGGCCGTGGACGAGGCCGAGACCGTCCATACGGCCGAGGCCGCAGCCGCACCGGACGCCGCCCATGGCGGCACGCCCGAGGACCTCGCCTACATCATCTACACCTCGGGTTCCACGGGCCGCCCCAAGGGCGTCATGATCGAGCACCGGGCGGCCGTCAACACCATCGCCGATGTGAACGAGCGGGTGGAACTCACCCCGGCGGACCGGGTCTTCGGCATCTCCTCGCTCAGCTTCGACCTGTCGGTGTGGGACGTGTTCGGCGCCCTCGCCGCCGGGGCGGCCCTGGTGCTCCCGGCGGCGGCCGCCCGGCCCGACCCGGTGGGCTGGTCCGAGACCGCGGCCGCCTTCGGCGTGACGGTCTGGAACTCCGTACCGGCGCTGGCCCAGATGCTGGCCGAGGCCGACGGAGCCTCGGGGGGCTGCGCCGAACCGCCCGTCCGGGCCTTCCTGATGAGCGGCGACTGGATCCCCACCACCCTGCCGGACCTGCTGCGCTCGCGGTGGCCCGGCGTCCGGCTGATCGCGATGGGCGGCGCCACCGAGGCGTCCATCTGGTCGAACATCCACGAGATCGGCGAGGTCGACCCGGCCTGGCCGAGCATCCCGTACGGGGTCCCGATGCGGAACCAGACCATGCGGGTGCTCGACCACCGGCTGGGGCTGCGCCCGCCGTGGGCGGTGGGCCGGATCCACATCGGCGGAGCGGGCCTCAGCACGGGCTACTGGGCGGACGGGGAACGGACCGCGGAGCGGTTCTTCCACCATCCCTCCGGTGGCGAGCGGCTGTACTGGACCGGTGACCTCGGCTGCCACCGGCCGGACGGCACCATCGAGTTCCTCGGGCGCGAGGACCGCCAGCTCAAGATCCAGGGCTTCCGGGTCGAGCCCGGCGAGGTCGAGGCGGCCGTCCGCGAACACCCCGCGGTGCGCGAGTGCGTGGTCGACGGCGTGGAGGCGCCCGGCGCCCAGCGGCGACTGGTGGCCCTCGTGGTCCCGTACGAGTCCGCCGTGCTCGACGACCGCACGGTCCTCGCGCACCTGCGGACGCGGCTCCCGCACTACCTGGTCCCCGGGCAGGTCCACGTACTGGACCGGCTCCCGCTGACGCCCAACGGCAAGGTGGACGTGGCGGGCGCCCTGGCCGGGATCGCGGCACGGAACCGGCCTGCCGGGCCGCGGACGGACGGGGCACCGGACGCGGAGAACGCGGTGGACGGGTCGGCGGCCGGCGGACTCCGGGAGACGCTGAGCGCACTCTGGACGGAGCTGCTCGGCCTCCCCTCGGTCGGCCCGGACGACAACTTCTTCGCGCTGGGCGGCAATTCGCTGCTGGCCCTGCGGCTGGTCACCCGGATCCGTACCGACCTCGGAGTCGAGCTGCCGTTCGGCCAGGTCTTCGAAGCGCCGACCGTGCGCGCCCTCGCCGCACGGATCGGGGAGCACGACCTGACGGCTTCCAGCCGGGTCCTGCTGTCGGCCGGGTCCGCCGGGTCCGGCGCCGGGGACGGCACGCCGCTGTTCCTCTTCCATCCGGTCGGCGGCTCGGTCACCAGCTACACCGGTTTCGCACGGGCCTGGGCGGGACCCGTCCACGCCTTCCAGAGCCGCGCCCTCGCCGAGGGCACGATCCTGGCGTGCGAACCGGATCTGGAGACCATGGCCACGGCCTACCGGGAGGAGCTCCAGCGGGTGCGGCCCGCGGGCCCGTACGCCCTGGGCGGCTGGTCGATGGGCGGCGTGCTCGCCCATGCCGTGGCGGGCCACCTGGCCGGGCAGGGCCACGAGGTGGCGCTGTTCATGATCGACAGCGATCTCCTGGAGGACCGTTCGCCCGCCACCGAGGCGGACCGGCACGTGGAGTTCCTCGGCGACCTGGCCGGGGGGCGGCTGCCCGCCGAGGCCCGCGCCGCGGTCCTGGCCGCACCGGCCGGACGGCTCGTGGAGACCGGCGCGGAGGTGGCCGCGGCGCACGGCTGGCTGCCCGCCGAGGCCGGCACGGCCCAGTACGAGCTGCTCATGCGGGTGCACGCGCACCATCTGGCGGTCCTGGACGCCCACCGGCCGCAGAAGCTCGACGTACCGGCCCTGCTGCTGCTGGCCGGCGAGGTCGAGCGCCCCGATCCGGTGGCCGCCTGGCAGGACCTCTCCCCCGGCATCGAGGCCGAGGTCTGGCCGTACGACCACTACTCGATCGTCGGCCCCGAGGCGCTGCCCGCCGTCGCCGGCCGGGCCGCCGCCTGGCTCGGTGCGGCCCTCGCCGCCCTCGCCGCCCGCGCCGCCCGCGCCGCCCGCGCCGCCCGCGCCGAAGCCGTATCCGTCACGCAGGACAGGAACTGACCGTGCAGAAGCCCAATGCGAACGACCTGTCGATGGACGGTGTGCGGTGCGCCGCGGCCGAAGTCCTCGGCGTGGAGCCCGAGTCGATCCCGGACTCCGCGAACCTGATCGGGCACGGGATGGACTCCCTCCGCATGATGCGGCTGGCCGGCGGCTGGCGCCGGGAGGGCGCCTCCGTGACCTTCCGGCAGCTGGCCCAGGATCCGACCGTGGCGGCGTGGCACGCGCTGCTGACGGCGGGGGCGGTCCGCCCGCTCCCGCAGAGCGCCGGGGGCCGCCCCGTCGACGCCGGGGCCCCCTTCGCCCTCACCCCGGTGCAGCGGGCGTACTGGATCGGCCGCCGTGCGGAGATGACCCTCGGCGGGGTCGGCTGCCACGCCTACCTGGAGTTCGACGGCAGCGGGGTCGCACCGGAGCGCCTCGACGCGGCCGTGCGCCACGTCCTCGCCCGGCACGGCATGCTGCGGGCCCGCTTCCTGGAGGACGGGCGCCAGCAGATCCTCGCCCGCAGTCCGTGGGCCGGGCTGACCGTCCACGACCTCGCCGCGGCCGGCCCGGACAAGGCCGCACGGCACCTCGGGGAGCTGCGCTCGCACCTCTCCCACCGGGTGTTCGACGTGGCCGCGGGCGAGGTGTTCGACGTCCAGCTGTCGCTGCTCCCGGACGGCCGCACCCGTATCCACTTCGGCATCGACCTGCTGGTCGCGGACGTGGCCAGCATCGAGCTCGTCCTCGCCGACCTCGCCGCGGCCTACCGCGATCCGGCCCGGCTCGCTCCGCCGCCCGCGTACGGATTCCCCCAGTACCTGGAGGACCACCGGGCGTGGTCCGGTTCCGCCGGCGCCCCGGGGAGCCCGCTCGCGGTTGCCCGGGAGTTCTGGCGCGAGCGGGTTTCCGGGATGCCGGTCACCGGACCGGCGCTCCCGCCGGCGGCGGCGCCCGAGGACGTCGCCGAGCCGGTGTTCACCCGGCGGAGCTTCACCCTGGCGCCACGGGAGTGGGAGCGGATCACCGCCCGGGCGGGGGAGTTCGGCCTGACGCCCGCGATGGTCCTCGCGACCGCCTACGCGGAGGTGCTCGGGGCGTGGAGCGAGGACGATCACTTCCTGCTCAACGTGCCGCTGTTCGACCGGCAGCCGCTCGACGCCGAAGTGGGCTCCCTGGTGGCCGACTTCACCAGCCTGGTGCTGCTCAGCGTGGACCTGCGCCGGCCCGCCCCCTTCGCGGAGCGGGCCCTGGACCTGCAGCGTCAGCTCCAGGAGAACGCCTCGCACGCCCAGTACTCGACGCTGAGCGTGCTCCAGGACCTGCGCCGGGCGAACGGCGGCGCCCGCGCCGGCGCCCCGGTGGTGTTCGCCTGCAACCTCGGTTCCGCCTTCGTCCCGCCCGAGGTCCGCGAGGAACTGGGCGAGTGGAGCTGGATGATCTCCCAGACCCCGCAGGTCTGGCTGGACCACCAGGTGTACCGGACCGACGCGGGCGTGGTGCTGGCCTGGGACTCGGTCGACGCGCTCTTCCCGGAGGGTCTGATGGACACCATGCTCCGCTCCTACGAGGAACTGCTGCTCGCACTGGCCGGGCCGCAGGATCAGCAGCCGCGGGCCGACGCCTGGTCCCGGCCGGCCGTAGTGGACGGGGCCGGCCGGTGAACGCCGTCGCCGCACCCGGTCCGGCGCGCGCCCGCTGGATCCGCAGCTTCCGCCCGTCCGGAGACGCCGGGGTCCGCCTGCTGTGCTTCCCGCACGCGGGCGGGGCCGCCGGCTTCTACTTCCCGCTGGCCCAGGCGCTCGCCCCGGACGTGGAGGTGCTGGCGGTGCAGTACCCCGGCCGCCAGGACCGGCTCCGCGAGCCCGGGGTGGACGACGTGCGCGTCCTGGCCGACGGGGTGGTGGCGGCCCTGCTGCCGCTGCTCGACGACCGGGAGCTCGCGCTGTTCGGCCACAGCATGGGCGCCACGGTGGCGTACGAGGTGGCCCGCCGGCTGGAGCACGAGGCGGGCGTACGGCCCGCCCTGCTGTTCGCGTCCGGCCGCCGGGCGCCCTCCCGGTACCGGGAGGAGCGGGCCCACCTCAAGGACGACGCGGGGCTGGCGGAGGAACTCCGGCTGCTGGGCGGCACCGGCGGGGACCTGCTCGCCGATCCCGACATCCTGCGGATGGTGCTGCCGGCCGTCCGGGTCGACTACCGGGCCATCGAAACCTACCGGCACCGGCCGGGCGCGGAACTGGGCTGTCCGATCGCCGTGCTGACCGGCTCGCACGATCCCCGGGTCACCCCGGACGAGGCCGCCGACTGGCGCCACCACACCCACGCCGGACACACGGTGGACGTGTTCCCCGGCGGCCACTTCTATCTGAACGAGATCATGGGGGAGATCGCCGGGCTGATCACCGACCGCATCTCGGCCCTCCCGGCCCCCGCTCTCCCGGTCTCTGCCCTCCCGGTCTCTGCCCTCCCGGTCCCCGCCCTCCGGACCGCCACCGGAGGAATCGCCCGGCCGTGAACCGATCGCCGCACACGCCCCGCCGGTGGGGCATCCACCTGTTCGCCGCCCTCGCCGTGCCGTTCTGCCTCTTCATGGGGAGCTGGCAGCTCGACCGCTTCTCGGCCCGCGTCGAGGCGGACCAGGAGTACCGCCGCTACCAGGACGCCCCGGCCCGGCAGACTGCCGGGCCGCTGGCGGCCATGCTGCCCGTCAGCGCGCAGACGGTGGGCCGGCTCGCCGCCGCGAGCGGCAGCTACGATCCCGCCGCCCAGTTCCTGGTGCCCGGGCGGCGGCTGGACGGAAGGGACGGCTCCTACGTCCTGACCGTGCTGCGTACCGACGGGGGCCGGGCCGTACCGGTGGTGCGCGGCTGGCTCCCCGGCGGGGCGGGCACCGTCCCGGTGCCGGCCCCGCCCGCGGGCCGGGTCACCGTGACGGGCGCGCTCCAGGCCTCCGAGCACCAGCGCACCAGGGGCGTACGGGCGGGCGGTCTGCCCGCGGGGCAGACCGGGATCATCAGCGCGGCCGCGCTGGTCAACGTACTCCCCTACGAGCTGTACGACGCCTGGCTCACCGTGCCCGACCCGCCGGCCCCGCTGCGCGCGGTGCCGCCGGTGGTTCCGGCGGGCGCCGGGCTGGACTTCAAGGCCTTCCAGAACCTCGGCTACACCGGGGAGTGGTTCGTCTTCGCCGGCTTCGTCGTCTTCATGTGGGCCAGGCTCCGCCGCCGCGAACGGGAGGAGGCCGCTGCGGCGACGGGTACCGCCGCCGTGCCCGCCCGGGCGGTACCCGACCGCGCCACGAAGGCCCGCCCCCGGAGTTCCCCCTCCCGGAGTTCCCCCTCCCAGGGCTCCCGCGCCGAGGACGCCCGCAAGGACCGGACGCTGAGGATCGCGGGCGCCGTGCTCGGCGCCGCGGCCGTCGCCTTCCTCGGGTGGAGCGGCACCGTGTACGTCACCGGCCAGGACTACAGCGGCGAACTGGTCGCCTTCGACGTGCTGTCGGCGGACTCGGTGGAGGCGCGGGTGTCGGTGCGCAAGGGAGCGGACGCGACCGTCGTGTGCACCCTGCGTTCCCTGTCTGAGGCGGGCCGGGAGGTCGGCCGCAAGGACATCGGCTTCGCCGAGCCGGCGGACACGGTGGACCGGATCGTCCGGCTGCGCACGACGGGGCGCGCCACCGCGGTGGAACTGGTCGGCTGCCAGGACGCGGCGGCCGGCTGAGGCCCCGCGAGCTCAGCCGAGGATCAGGCAGCAGGCGGTGGCGACCGGCACGAGGACGCAGGCACGGGAGCCCATCCAGAGCAGCCCCGTCAGCACCGGGCGGGCCACACCCCGCCGGTCCAGGATGCGGGTGATGCGCAGGGCCACGGAGGGTCCCCCGGCCGCGAAGGCGGACTGGTCCGTCACCCGCGCGGACGCCATCGAGTAGAGCGCGGTGGCCAGCACCTCGCGCGCGCAGTGGCGCAGCGCCCGGTCGTCCGCCGCCATTTCGAGCAGCAGCGGCACCTGCGCGGTGGCCTGCCGGGCCAGGGACAGGCCGCGGAAGACGCGGCCGAATCCGGTGACGGCGCCGATCACCACGTGGTGGCGGCCGGCGATGTGGGCCCGCTCGTGCCGCAGGGCCGCGGCCAGTTGGGCCGTGCTGAGGATGTCCATCGCGCCGGTGGTGACCACGATCTGCGCATCCCTGCCGGGCAGGCAGTACACGGCCGGCGCGCCGTGCGGGATCACGGTGGCCCGCAGCCCGGGGTCGGTCCTGCCGATCAGCCGGAGCCCGTGCGCGTGCCGGCCGCGCCGCCGCCGGGCGTGCAGGAGTTCGCGGCAGAAGGCGGCCGTGGGCAGGGCGAGTACGCCGATCGCCGCCCCCAGCGCCCACCGGTCCATCGTGGCGGCGGCCGCCGCGCAGTCCTGCCCGCTCCACGCCAGGCAGGCCGTCGCGTGATGGCCGAGCCGGTGCACGTTCTCGTACGGCAGGAACAGCAGCAGCGCGCCGAGGGCGACCGCGGCGGTGAAGGTCGCCGCGAGCAGGCCCCAGGCGGCGACGGCCAGCCGGGGCGCCTGCCCGGCCCACCGTGCCCGGGCCAGCGGGCCGGGACACAGCAGGCCGGTGCACACCGCCGTGATCAGCGGCGGAAGGACGTGATGGTTCACTCGCGGACGCCGTCCCCCGGAGCGGCCCCGTCGTCCCGGCCCGGCCGCACGAGCGACCGCAGCGCGGCGTCCAGCGAGCCCACGTCCTCCGGGGACATGTGCTCGACGAAGCGCATCAGCGCGGCGGGGCGGTCCGTCGTACAGCCCAGGGCCTCCCGCATCAGGCCCGCGGTGTAGTCCTCGCGGCTGCGCACGGGCTCGTACGTCCAGGCCCGGCCGCTCTTCCCGCGCCTGAGCCACCCCTTGCGGTACAGCACGTCGGCCACGGTCAGGACGGTGGTGTACGCCAGCGGCCTGGTCCTGTTGATGTCATCGACGAGCTCCCGGACCGTGGCCGCGTGCTCCCACTGCCACAGCCGGTCCATGATCTCGGCCTCCAACTCGCCCAGCCGTCTCATGAGCGTCTCCCCTCTCGTCCACCCCTGCGGAGCAGTTGGTCGTCTGCACCGCAGCCACATGGTAGACAGCCGCCCGGAGCGGACCCCACACGTAGCAGAGTGGGCCCGACGACGCGACGTGCCCCGACCCACCCGAGGAGGACCCCTTGTCCCCTGCCGACCGAACCCTGCTGGCCGCCTGCGGCGCGGGCGACGCCGATGCCGTGAGCGCGGCCCTCGCCGCCGGCGCCGACATCGAGGCCCGTGACGAACACCGCCGCACCCCGCTGCTGCTCGCCGCCCTCGGCGACCACGTGGCGGCGGCCGAGGTCCTCGTCGCCGCCGGCGCCGACCCGAACGCCCAGGACGACCGCGACGACAGCCCCTGGCTGGTCACCGGTGTCACCGGCAGCGTCCGCATGATGCGCACCCTGCTCCCGGCCCGCCCCGACCTCACCCTGCGCAACCGGTTCGGCGGCATCGCCCTGATCCCCGCCGCCGAACGCGGCCACGTCGACTACGTGCGGGCCCTGCTCGGGGAAACCGCCATCGACGTCGACCACGTCAACCGGCTCGGCTGGACCGCACTGCTCGAAGCCGTCATCCTCGGCGACGGCGGCCGCGCGCATCAGGAGATCGTGGAACTGCTCATCGCCGCCGGCGCCGCGCCGCACCTTCCGGACGGCGACGGCGTGACCGCCCTCGAGCACGCGGAAAGCCGCGGATTCACCCGGATCGCCGGTCTGCTCAGGTCCGTACGGTAGGAACGGCCATGGGACACGGGGAACGTACGACAGCGGCCCCCCACCACCGGAATCCGGTGGTGGGGGGCCGCTGTCGCAGGGGCGGCGACGTCAGCCGAAGGACTTGATGCCGCGCCAGTCCACCGCGAGCACCGTCTTGACGGGGGCGTTCGTGTTGGTCGTTGACGGGTGGTAGATCTTGATGTTCCCGTCTGCGGCGAAGCGGACCCACAGGTCGGGGATCCGGTCTCCGTTGACGTCCGGGATGGCGACGATCGCCGAGATGTTCTCCGTCGTCCAGCTGGTGCCGTACGAGGCGTCGGCACCCTCGCGGGAGTTGGCCGCGACCTTCAGCGAGTCGATGTCCACGCTGCCCGCGGTGGAGCCGGGCTTGCCGTGCCGGATGTAGATGGTCCCGGAGTCCAGGCTGCGCCACAGCAGGTCGGGCGTGTTGTCGAGGTCGATGTCGGCGATGTTGACGATCTCGCGGGGCCCCCAGGCGGAGCCCTCCATCAGGGTCGCGCTCTGGAAGGTGGCTCCGGTGTAGCCGGAGAGCAGCCAGAACTGGGTGCCGACCTTCACGGCGACGTCGGTCATCTTGTCGCCGGTGATGTCACCGACGGCCTTCATCGACACCCAGGTGCTGGGGGCGGGCGCGTTCGACGGGAGGCGGATCTTGAGCCGCTCGCCCACGTCGAACGAGCCGTAGCCGTCACCGGGGTAGAGGTAGAAGGTTCCGTCCGGGTCCACGGCGAACAGGTCGGTGGTGCCGTCGCCGGGGTAGACGTCCGCGTAGTGGGAGATCAGCGCGGCCTTGGTGCCGTTCCACCAGGGGGCCTTCGGCCCCAGGACGGGCTTGCCGTCGGTGCCCTTGGTGTACGAGCCGGTCAGGCCGCCGTACAGCTCGCCGTCCGGGCTGCCCGGGTAGGAGAGCAGGCTGCCGTTGGCATCGATGATCATCAGGTCGGTGATGCCGTCGCCACCGACGTCACCCGGGCCGTCCGCGGTGTCCCGCGGCGGGACGTAGGTGCCGTAGTCGGTGCGCGCACTGACGTTGCCGAGCGAGTCCAGCGAGAAGATGTGCAGCCAGTTCGGTCCGGCGTGCGGGGGCTTCAGCGCGGGGGCCGTGAACGAGCCGTTGACCGCCGTGACATCGGTGTAGGCGAGACCCTCCCAGCCGTAGCGGAACTTCGCGGCACCCTCGGAGGCGAAGGTCATCGGTCCGGTGCTGCCGAACTTGACGGTCGCCCAGGTGGTGCCGTCGGAGGTGGCCCGCTTGAACGGGGTGGTGTCCTCGTCCACGGTGGGCGGCGGCGGAGCGGAGGCGTCGACGGTGATCCGGCAGGGCTCGGTGCCCGGCGGGTAGTTGGTCGAGGTGGCGCCGACGGCGTCCTGGGCCATGACGTCCCAGGAGTACGTGGTCTTGTCGGTGAGCGGGAAGGTCGCCGGGATCGTCAGGGACACGGTGCCGCCGGCCGCGGGGGCGGAGACGAGGGTGCCGGCCGGGACGGGGTCGCCGGTCTTCCAGAAGCGGAAGCGGACCTTGGAGAGGTTGCCGTCGCCGTCCTTGGCCGTGGCCTTGAGGACGACGTTGGTCTTGCCGACGGTCACGCCCCCGCCCGGACCGGGCACGCAGGCGCCGCCGGGGGACGAGGTGCCCGCGGTCGGCTCGGACGGCGGGCGGTTGTAGTCCACCTCGAACGTGGCGGAGGTGGCGCGGAACTTGCGCCAGGTCTGGGTGTCCCCCTCGGAGGTCGCGCGGAGCCCGAAGGTGATGTTCGACCAGCCGTTGTCCGCGCCCTTCTGGGCGGCCGCGACGACGCCGGAGCTGTTGAACGCCTCGTAATCGTCGGGGCAGGAGGTCGACCAGCCGTGCGCGAAGGACTTCTTCTGCAACTCCGTCGCCCACGAGGGCTGCGAGTTCCACGTCGTGCCCGAGGAGATGGAGCCGGTCAGGTAGAACTTGAATTCGCGGGCGGTGCAGGACCAGGAGTGGTTGTTCTGCACCTTGAAGGTGGCCTTGGTGACCGTGGCGCCCTTCATCTTCGGGTCGAAGCCCATCCGCCAGAACGAGCGCCCCAGACCGCCGGTGTCGGACTCGTAGCCCACGCGGGCGTCGGAGGTGCCGGAGGAGAAGTTGGTGCCGTTGTAGAAGCTCGAGCTCGGGTACGGACGGTAGGCGGTGGTCCACGCCTGCCAGCCCGAGTTCATCGTCGGGTCGACGAAGAGCGGGAACTTCAGGCCCTGGGCGGCGAGCAGCCCGGACCCGGCGAGGTCCAGCGAGAGGCGGGCGGTCCCGGTCTTGTCGCCCTCCACGGTGATCGGGAGCTGCGCGGACTTCGCTCCGGGCTCGATGCCGGAGAGGCCCGACAGCTTGAGGACCTCCGCGGGGGTGGTGGCGGCGGTCCGGGAGGCGGTCCCCTCGGGAAGCTCGGGGTCGCGGCCGCTGGAGTCCCAGGTGAAGGGGGTGGGTATGGAACCGAGTTCCGCGCCGTTCTTGTCGAGGACCTGCACCCGGTTGCTGCCGGGGTCGTGCTGGAACGTGGCGGTCGCCGAGCGAAGCCCGTAACCGACCCGCGCGAGGGCCTTGTTCGCGGCGGCCTCGGGGGTCTTCACGATGAGGACCTGGGCGAAACCGCCCTCCTCGCGCGCCACGAGCAGCAGGTCCACGCCGGGCAGCACGTCGGAGTAGAGGGCGCGCGGGCCGTCGAGCACCGGCACGGGCAGCGGGGCGCCCGGCCAGGTGTAGGCGATGGTGTGACCGTCGAACTCCACCTCGGCGAGCAGCTGTTCACCCGGCGTTTCGGCGCGGGCGAACGAGCGGTCCGCGCGGTCCTTCGCTGCCTCGCCGCTCGCGAAGCGCACCGGCAGGGCGGCGTTGGCAGGGGAGACACCGAGCCCGCGCGGCGCCTTCTCGGAGCTGCGGAGGGTGTTGTCGATCGGCGCCCACTCGCCCGCCGCGTTCTTCGCGCGCTGCGGAAGGGCGTGCGTCCGGGTGCGGAACTGCCCGTCGGGCAGGGCCCAGGTCTGCGTGGTGGCCGTGGTGGCGGTCTCGACGAGGACCTGTTCGCCGCTGCTGACGGCCTTGTTCACGGCGGCGGCCTCGTCGACCGGCCCGGTGGCGGCCGGTGCGGCGTCGGCGGCCTTGCCGCCGGCGGTCGGGGACGTGGAATCGGGCTGCCACCAGAACAGGAGGGCAGCGGTGAGGGCGGCCAGCACGAGGCCGATGGTCAGGGACAGCCGTGTGCGCGTGCGCACGAAGGGGCTGAGAAATGGCAGCGCGGACACGGTGTCTACTCCCGCGTGGAACCGGATGGATTGAGGACAGCACAACCAGCCCCAGACGGAAGACCGCGGGGCAGAGAGCGGACACACGATCACACACCGCCAACCGGCCGTCTACATTCCGGATCTTCATTGGACCGTTACTTCGTGAGGAATCCACCCCCGCCCAACCGCCGTTCGGGACGGTATTGGGCGTTCTGGGATGCACGAAAGTCGCCTATGTCCGGAGCGCTGCATGTTTCCGAATGATCATCATCAATGATCATCCGAGTCGAAATGACGCGTGGGGCACGTCACTTTGCTGATGCGCGAACGCAAGGAAGCCTCCTTGCCTTCCGTGGCGTTCATGACAGAGAGTGCGCACGCACGCGCCTGGGCCAGGTGCGTGCGTTTTGGTGTTTCCGCACCTCTCTTGTTGTCTGAATTGTCAGGGTGGGAGTAGACGCGCATGCGTGCTGCAGGTCCGTTGTCATGGCTGGGGCGGGGACGCCCGGCCATGACGGAGTCTCAACGACGGCACCGGCGGCGAAGCCGCGCGGCCACCGTCATTTTGCTGTCCTCGGTACTGACCGTGACAAGCCTGGGAGGGGAGGCGCTCGCCGCCCCCGGTCCGGGCATGAACCGCGAGGCGTCGACCACGACGGTCGACCTCCCGGACCTCCCCAAGAGCGCGGAGCTCGAAGGTGACGGTCAGGCGGAGAAGCGGCTGACCACGGCGCCCGAGGTGCCGGTCGACCCCTACGACCCGAAGGCCACCACCGCGTGGGCCGCGGGCACCGGCAATGCCGCACTGACGGCAACTACGCTACCGGGCACAAGCGTTCCCGTAAGCAATGGACTGCCGATCGCCCTCGGAGTGCCCGAGGGCACCGACCCGGCCACCGTCGCGGGTGACTGGAAGGTCGACCTCGCCCCGCCGTCCGCCTCGCAGGAAGCGGGTGTGTCGGGTCTGGTCATGAAGGTGACCCCGCCCGCCACCGCCGACCCGGCCGCCGAGGTGTCCCTCACCGTCGACACCACCGGCTTCGCCGACCTCTACGGGCCGCAGGCCGCCGACCGCTTCGGCCTGATGCTGCTGCCCGAGTGCGTGTACTCCAACCCGAACGCGGGCGAGTGCGCCGAGGGCAGCGGCGTCCAGACCATGTCGGTCAAGCCCGACCCGGACACCTTCAAGCGCCTGAGCTCCACGGTGGAGACGGTCCCGGCGAAGGAAGCACCGACCCGGACCACCGCCGCCAAGGACGCCCCCACCCGCAAGATCATCACCGGCAACGTGCCGGTGTCCGGCCTGGTCGGCGAGGGCTTCACCGCGGGCGCCCGCCAGGCGATGCTGCGCGACGGCATTCAGCCCGCCGCCAACGCCGCCGGCGGTTCCGCCGTCGGCATGCTCGACACCGGCTCCTCCGTGCAGGGCGACTTCACCGCCTCCCCGCTGCTGTCCTCCGGTTCCTGGTCGTCCGGCTCCTCCTCGGGCGCCTTCACGTACTCGTACAAGGTGCAGACCCCGGAGACGGCCGGCGGCCTGATGCCGAAGGTCGGACTGTCGTACTCCTCCCAGTCCGTGGACGGGCGCACCAGCTCGACGAACAACCAGGCCTCCTGGATCGGTGACGGCTGGGACTACAACGCGGGCTCCATCACCCGTACGTACGCCAACTGCCGCCAGGACTCCAAGAAGGCCGGCTCCAACAACGCCGGCCACCGCACCGCGGACCTCTGCTGGGGCTCCGACAACGCCACCCTCTCCCTCGGCGGCACGACCACCGAACTGGTCTGGGACGAGGCCAAGGGCAAGTGGTTCACCGCCAACGGCGACGGCTCGAAGATCGAGCGGGTCACCGGCCAGGCCACCGGCAACGGCGCCAAGGACGGTGAGTACTGGGTCGTCACCGCCAAGGACGGCACCCGTTACCACTTCGGCCTCAACAAGCTGCCCGGCTGGTCCGACAACGGCTCCGCCGCCGACGACCCGACCACGGACTCCGTCCTCACGGTCCCGGTCTACGGCAACCACGCCGGCGAGGACTGCTACAAGGCGGGCGACTGGAAGAACTCCTACTGCACCCAGGGCTGGCGCTGGAACCTCGACTACGTCGAGGACGTCCACGGCAACGCCATGACGATGTGGTGGAAGAAGGACCAGAACTACTACGCCCGCAACTTCAACTTCAAGGACCCGGTCGTCTACGACCGCGACGGCTACCTGTCCCGCATCGACTACGGCCAGCGCCGCGACACCATCTTCAGCGCCGAGGCCCCGGCGCGCATCGGCTTCAGCGTCGCCGAGCGCTGCTACACCGTCGGCAGCGTCGCCTGCACCGAGGACAACTTCAAGTCGAAGGACCCCGGCCAGTACCGGCCCTGGTTCGACACCCCGGCCGACCTGCGCTGTGAAGCCGGCAAGAAGTGCTGGAACGCCGGTCCGACCTTCTGGACCCGCAAGCGCCTCGACAAGATCACGACCTCGGCCCAGCGCCGGACCGACACCACCGCCCGCCAGGTCGTGGATGTCTACCAGCTGAAGCAGAGCTTCGCCGAGCTGAAGACCGGTCCGAACACCGCCCTGTGGCTGGAGTCCATCCAGCGCACCGGTTACGCCCGCAACGGCTCCACCGACGCGAGCGTCTCCCTCAACCCGGTCCGGTTCGAGTCCAACTCCGAGGACATGCCGAACCGCGTCAAGGCGATCAACCCGCAGCGCCCGGGCTTCTCCCGGCTGCGCATCGCGCGCGTCACCAACGAGTACGGCGGCGACACCGTCGTCACGTACAAGCCCATCGAGGGCGACTGCCTGAGCGGCCGGCTCCCCGGCAAGCAGGACACGGCGGCGCTGAAGGCGAACGACCGCCTCTGCTACCCGTCGTTCTGGAACCCGGACCCCGAAGTCGAGGACATCGACTGGTTCCACAAGTACGTGGTCGAGTCCATCGAGGAACTCCCGAACGTCGACGGCGCGTACCCCACCAAGACGGCCTACGCGTACAAGAGCCCGGCCTGGAAGCTCTCCGATTCCGAGTTCACCAAGAAGTCGACCCGGACGTACTCGCAGTTCGCGGGCGCCGAACAGACCACCGTCATCACCGGCGTCGAAGACTCCGCGATCGGCAGCAAGCCCTCCAAGTCCGTCACCCGCTACTTCCGCGGCATGGGCGACGGCGTCCCGGTCAAGGACGTCCACGGAAACGCGATCAAGTCCTCGGACGGCTCCACGGTCTACGACCGCGAGGCCTTCGCCGGCCGCGTCTCCGAAGAGCTCACCTACACCTACGCGACGGATGCCGACACCGCCTGGCTGACCCGGAGCATCACCGTCCCCGAGGCCACCGAACTCGCCAAGCGCAACCGCGACGACGGCCTGGACCCGCTGAAAGCCTGGCGGGTCACGGAGCCGGAGGAGGTCGCGTACACGAAGTCCTCGGGCACCAACCCGGGCGACACCCGTACCGAGCGCCTCCTGCGGACGAAGACGACGTACGAGGCCGCCAACGGTCTTCCGACGTTGGTCGAGTCGTTCGGCGACACCGGAAAGACCGGTGACGAGACGTGCACCAGGTTCGAGTACCTGAACAACACGGCCAAGAACCTCATCGGGATCACCAAGCAGGCACTGACGTCCCCGACGTCCTGCGCGGCGGCGGACTTCGCCGACCTGAAGACCCTGACGGGCGGCTCGCGCGTCGCCTATGACGGCCAGGGCTTCGATGCCGCACAGAGCGAGCTCGGCGCCACGACCCGGTCCCTGCCGACCGAGACCTGGTCCCTGAAGGGCGACGGAACGGGCTTCGAGACCGACGGCACGTCCGGCTTCGACGCCATCGGCCGCGTGGTCCGGCGTACGGACGCCGACCAGAAGGTCACGACCATCGCCTTCGACCCGCCCACCGGGCAGGCGTTCAAGGTCTCGGAGACCAATCCGCTCGGTCATCTCACGGTCCAGGAACTGGATCCGGGCCGCGGTGTCTCCGTGAAGACCACGGACCCGAACGGCGCAAGCAGCCAGGCGAAGTACGACCCCCTGGGCCGTCTCTCGGAGGGCTGGGCCCCCGGCCGCACGCCGGGCGCCGGCGCCGTTCCGGACTTCCGGGCCGAGTACACCATCCCGGCCGAGGAGCCCGACCCGAACGACCCGACGCTCAAGATCCGCAAGCCTCCGTTCGTCACCACCCACGCACGCGGTCACGAGGACCGGATCGAGACCTCGGTGACGCTCTACGACGGCCTCGGCCGCGAGCGCCAGTCGATGGAGGAGCCGGAGAGCGGTGACGGCTACCTCGTCACCGACACCCTGTACAACAGCTCCGGCGAGGTGTGGCAGACCAACAACTCCTACCTGACCAAGGAAGCGAAGATCGGCGAGCTGTTCAAGCCGCTGGCCGACACCGCGATACCCAACATCACCCGCTACACCTACGACGGCCTGGGCCGCGTGGTGGCGGAGACCCCGTACATGAAGTACGTGGACCCGGTCACCAAGGAGACGTCGTCCAAGGCCTACCCGGAGCGGGCCACCCGCTACGAGTACGGCCAGGACTGGTCCAAGGTCGTGAACCCCGAAGGCTCCTCCTCCTACCGCGTCTTCACCGACGCACAGGGCCGTAGCTCCCGGGTCGAAACCTTCAATCCGGCCGCTCCCGGCGGCCTCACCTCGAACTCGTACGAGTACAACGGGGCCGGCCTGCTGTCCAAGGCGACCGCCTCGCAGGACCCCACCCACCCGTGGACCTGGACGTACGACCGCCGCGGCCGCGTCGAGTCGGCGACGGACCCGGACTCGGGCACCACCCGGACCACCTACGACCACCGCGGCCGGCCGCTCACCGTGACCAACGCCCGCGGCGTCACCGTCTGGAACGGCTACGACGAGCTGTCGCGACCCAAGATCCAGAAGCTCGACGGATCCGCCGGAACCACGGTCGCCGAGTTCACCTACGACACCGTCGCCGGCGGCAAGGGCCTGCCCGCCACCGCCACGCGCTACACCGACGGTCTCGCGTACACGCAGAAGATCAACGGCTACACGAAGGACTACGAGCCGAGCTCGACCACGCTGAACCTGCCCGCGTCCCTCGCGTCGACCTGGGGCCTGCCGGCCAGCTACACGTACTCCTACGAGTACACCGACCAGGGCCTGTTGCAGGAGGCGACGCTGCCCGCCGCGGGCAAGTTCGACGCCGAGAAGATGGTCGTCCGCTACAACGACCGCGGCCTGCCCGTCTCCGTCTCGGGCAAGGACTGGTACGGCTCGGAGACCGTCTACTCGCCGTACGGCCAGGTGCTCCGCTCGACCCTGGGCTCCCAGCCCTACCGGGTGTGGGCGCAGAACTCCTACGACGAGTCGAGCGGCGCGCTCACCGAGCAGTCGGTCTACCGGGAGCAGAACACCGGCACCCTGGTCGGCGGCAACCTGGTCTCGAACCGCGGATACACCTACGACCCGTCCGGCAACGTCACCTCGATCCAGGAGAAGTCCGTCGGGATCGAGGAGCGTCAGTGCTTCGCCTACGACCCCCTCGGTCAGCTGAAGTCCGCCTGGACCTCGAGGGAACAGGCCAACTGCACGACCCCGAAGAACACCGACGGCAGCCTGAACGTCGCCGCCGGCAAGGACAACTCCGGCTACTGGCAGGAGTACGAGTACGACCTCCTCGGCAACCGCACCAAGCTGACCGAGAAGGACCTCGCCGGTGACGCCGGCAAGGACGCCGTCAGCACGTACGAATACGGCAAGAACGCGGCCAAGGACCAGCCGCACACGCTCGCGAAGGTGACCAAGAAGTCCACCACCCCCGCGGGCGCGCAGGTGACGACCGAGGCGCAGCGTCTCTACGAGCTGACCGGTGAGACCAAGTCCGTCACCTCGGCCCAGAACGGCGAGAAGCAGGACCTGTCCTGGACCTATGACGGCCAGATCGACAGGATCACGGGTCAGGGCAGCGGCGGCAAGACCCCCTACGTGGGCCTGGGCCAGAAGTGCCTCGACCTGAGGTCCGGCCTCGCGGCCGCCGGCAGCGCCATCCAGCTCTACGCCTGCAACGGCACCGTGGCCCAGTCCTGGCGCTTCGCTCCGGTACCGGGTCAGGCGGACGCCAACCTGGGCACGCTGTCGGTGTACGACACCTGGTGCCTCCAGCCGGCGGCGAACACGGCGGGCTCGGCCGCGCAGCTGAACAAGTGCGACGGAACCGCCGCCCAGCAGCTGAAGCGCAACGCCTCGGGTCAGCTGACCCATGTCGCCTCCGGACTGTGCCTCGCGGTGCAGGGCGCCACCAACGCGAACTCGACTCCGGTCGTGCTCGCCGCGTGCGACGCGGCCCAGGCCGCCCAGCAGTGGCTGCCGCAGAACGACACCCGTCACATCTACGGCCCCGACGGGGCGCGCCTGCTGACCATCCAGGGCAAGCAGGCCACGCTCCACCTGGGCGAGACCGAGGTCACCGTCCAGCAGGGCGGCACCCTGGTCCGCACCGAGCGCACCTACGCCTCTCCCGGCGGCGCGGTCATGCGCTACGCCAACGGCACCGGTGGTGATGCGCTGGTCGCGGTCACCATGGACCACCAGGGCAGTGCCTACACCGAGACCGTCCTCGGCGCCGGCATGGCCGTACGGGTGCGCAAGCAGGACCCGTACGGCAACCAGCGCGCCGCCGGCAGCGCGGGACAGAACCTCCAGACGCACCAGGGCTTCCTGGGACAGTCGAGGAACGACACGTCCGGGTTCCAGCCGCTGGGTGCCCGTCTGTACGACCCGGTGGTCGGACGATTCCTGTCGGACGACCCGGTGCTGGACCTGAACGACCCGCTCCAGTCCAACGGGTACACGTACGCCCACAACAACCCGGTGACGTTCTCGGACCCGTCGGGCCTGTCGATCTCGCTCAACGCCTCCGAACGGGCCGCGGCCCTCGCGGGCGCCGGACTGTCGGCGGCGCAGGTGGCGCAGGCCGAGGCGATGCAGGGCAAGTCCCTGTCCTCGGTCGTCCTGGCCGTGGCGTGGTCGGCCCTGAAGGACTTCATCGGCATCAACGATGCGATGGCGTGCTTCGGCGGTGACATGTGGTCCTGCGGCAGCCTGATCATCGGGGCGATCCCGTGGACCAAGCTGGGCAAGATCCCGTCGGTCATCAAGGCCGTCAACCGCACCATCGACGCCATTCAGGCGTTCAAGGCGGCCAAGAAGGCCGCAGAGGCCGTCCTCAGAGCCGCCAAGGCCGCCGAGGCGGCAGCATTGAACGCCAAGAAGGCCGCCATCGAGAAAGCCAAGAAGGCGGCCCAGGCAGCAAAGAAAAAGGCTGACGAACAAGCCAAGAGAACAGCCGACAAGGCAAGGGCCGCCACGAAGAAAACCGGCAGCCCCGTCCAGAAGCAGGCTCAGGCCAAGGCAAACCCGAAGGCCTCCTCGGCCGGTTCCGCGGGTGCCGGCAAGGGCTCCGGCGGCAGCAAGGCCGGCAGCGGCGGAGGCAAGCCCGGAGGCAGCTCCGGCGGGTCCTCCCGCAGCAACGGAGGCTCCAGCGGTGGCGGCGGCTCCGGCAAGGTGCCCAGCTCGCGCGACAGCGGCGGCGGTGGCACCCCGCGTGCACCGGTCGTCGAGGTGGACCGGGCGCCGGCGAACTGGAACCAGGCCGAACGCCTCGAAGAGGTCTCCAGCCGTGTTCCGACCTTCGCCCTGTTCGCCTCCAGCTCCAAGACGAGGAGCCGTACGTACGTCGGTGCGATCAACACCCGAACCGGCGACACGGTGCTCGCCTCCTCCGGCGGAGGCTATTGCGCGGAGGGCAACGCCCTGCTCGCCCTGGGCGGGAATCCGGATGAAGTGATCTTCACCCATGCGTATACGGTGGTCCGGGACGCCCAGCGGAACTGGGCGACCGAAGTCAAACCGGTGTGTGTCAGGTGTCAGGCGGACTATCCCAGCCTCGACAACTTCGTGCCGGGAATCTCCGCCGAAAAGGGCGGGCCATGGGGAAGGTAGAAAAGCGGCAGTGAATCTCTTCGAGCTCGAACTGGAGAAGTTCGACTGGGAGCTCATGGAGTGCGGCTGCGGTGACAATGCCGCGCACCTCCCGGGCATGATCAGGGAACTCGTCGCACTCGACGAGGACCACGGCCGGGGTGAGGGGTTCGTCACCGCGCTGTACGGCCATGTGATGAGCGCGGCCGACGACCTGGTGCCCGTGTCCGCAGCCTTCGTCCCGGTGGCCTACGCCGCCTTGACGGGGCCCCTGTCGGAGCCCGCCCGGCGGGAAACGCTGGGGTGGGTGCTCCGGATCCTCGGTCCGGCCGTCGATTCCGAGAGCAGCGTGGCGGCGGACTGCGTCGCGGCAGCCGAGCAGGGGTTGTGGCTCCTGTACGGCGAGGTCGTCCAAGGCACGTCGCTCGCCGGTGCGGCCTACGCGTTCGAGACGCTCATGCTGATCGACGAAGATCTGGACCGGCTCCGCGCGGTCCAGGCGGCGGCGGGCGACCGCCTCCCCTGGGACCTGAGGTCCGAGGAGATCTGACGCAAGACGAGAGGGTGGTTTCCCGGGAGAATCCGGGAAACCACCCTCTCGCGTTTTCCGCTCATGAACGCGACGGCCGGGACCGGGGCGAGCCGGGCCATGGTCACCTGGCCGTCGACGTCCTTGCGGACGGGCCGGCCGAGCCGGTCACGCTCGTACGCGATGGTCCCGCCGAGCGCGTCGACCCGGGCGGCCGGCCGGCCCGCGGCGGCCAGCCGGTAGGCGAGGGTGCGGCCGTCGAAGTCGGTCTCGGACACGATGTTGTCGGCGGCGTCGCCCGTCCTGAATGTTCTTGACCGCCGCCGGCGAAACCTCTAGATCCCCGTCGCCCGCCATCAGGCCACCTCCCCACGACCGACCGGATCCACCGCGTTCGCATCCGGGACGATCCCCGCCACCGGCGGGAAGAACATCGACCCGTCGCCGTCCGCGACGTTCACGGCCACACCGGCCGGACCCTCGGCCAGCGGAACCAGCAGCACGGCCCGCCGGAACTCCCCCAGCAGGCGTGCCGGATCGCCCGACCCGTCCCGTATCGCCGCGATCTCCACGGTCAGTTCCATGAGCTCACGGAGACGAAGGGGAGGTCTCTTGGCGGAGGGGGTCCTGGACCGGATCGCCGGAGAGGCGGACCGTGCTGAGGATGCGCATGACCAGGTCGTCGCGGACGGCTCCCGGGACGCCCGACCGGCCGTAGAAGTCCCAGGCGACGAAGTCGCCCTTGGAATTCTTGAAGCCGAAGGCGATCGCCCAGCCGTCCCCCGCGCACTTGTGGTCCTTCTTGGCGCCCTCGGTGCGGGCCTTCACGTAACTCCCCTTGACCCCGGCCTTGGTTGTGTAGGCCACCGGCTTGTCCCACTTGACGACCTCCTTGTCCGGGGACGCGAACGCGGAGTACGCCCAGGACGTCGCCGTCTTCTCGGCGACCTCGTCGGTGGTCCTCGCGCCGTCGGCACCCTTGGTACCGGTCGACGCGAGCGCGATGTCATCGACGTAGCCGTCGCCGTTGGCATCCAGACTGCACCACTTCTTCTTGAAGAAGGCGGGCGCGGTGTGCCCGATCACCGGCTTGTCGGAGTCCTTGTCGTCCGAGAAGCCGCTGAAGATCTGCGGCTCCAGGACTTCCCAGTCCGGCGGTACGTCGAAAGCGGTGCCGTGCGCCGGATTCACCACGACCTTCCAGCCCTTGACCGTCGACTTCACGGTGCCCGGGGCGCCCGAGGACGCGGAGCCGGACGGGGAACCGGAGGCAGGTGCGGGGGAAGCCGGCCCCCCGGCACCGTCCGCCCTGTCGCCGTCCCGGAAAAGGACCGCGGCGGTCACCGCGACGGCCACCCCCGCAGCCACCGTCACCGATATCGCCACGACGGCCTTGCGCCGGGGCGCGGAACGCGGCGCCGGTCCGGGAGGCGGAGTCGGCGCGCCGGACGGGTACCGCTGGTGCGTACCGGCCGTGGCACCCGGCCAGGGTTGGCCGAATGCGCCGGGCGCGTAGGGGCCGGTCTGGACGCCCTCCTGTCCGGGAACCGGCTGCCGGTAAGGGTTTTGCCCCGGGTTCTGCCTGCTCTGGTCCCCATCGGGCGTCTGCTGTCCTGGCCACATGGCGCGCAACAATAGGACGGTGGCCGCCGCCCGTCACGCTTCGGGAGCGGGGAGGGCGCGGATTCGGCCACCCTTCCCGCCGGGATCCCGCGACCTACTTCCCGAAGGACAGCAGGGAGTGGTCCACCTTCTTCGGCTCCGGGCTGCGTACGGACCCGTTGAGCAGGAAGACGCGTCCCTCGACCCAGGCCAGCCGGACGCTGGAGGTGGAGAAGACGGATTCGGGCCCCTTGGCGATCTTCGGGCTCTGCAGGAATATCCGGGGCGGGCCTCCGCCCGTCGGGATGACGGCCATCGCCGCGGACAGGCCCTTGTCCGTGTCGACGTAGACGACGACCTTCCCCTCCTCGATGGCCAGCGGGAACATGACGCGGCCGTCGGGGCCCGTCGTGCGCCACTTCACCTGACCGGTGTTGAGGTCGACCGCGATCACCTCGTCGGTCTTCTGGACGTCCAGCGGGTACGTGGCGTCGGGTGTGCCGCCCGCGATGTAGAGGGTGTCCGCGTCGGCCACCGCCGCGTTGCAGTCGTGCAGGTCGCCGCTGCCGTTGCCCCAGCCGTTGCACCGCTTGCCGACCCCGAAGGCGGAATTGGCCTGCGAGCGGACCGCGCCGTCGGCGGCGAAGGCCGTGATGCTCCAGACCTTCTCCTGCTTGTTGTAGGTGCTGACGACGAGCGGGTCCACGGACAGGATCTGGCCGGGGTTCGAGCCCTTCGCGAACCGGTGGCTCCACTTGGCACCGCCGGTCGCCGGGTCGATCTCCTCGATCACCGACTGCCCGTCGGCCGGGTCCTGACCGAAGCAGTCGCGTACGAGCATCAGCCTGGCGGCGCCGCCGCCGACCGTCGCGGGGGCGCAGCCGCTGCTCGGCGTACCGAAGAGTTTGTGCCCGTCGGTGACCGAGAAACCGCTCACGACGGCGGCACGCGCAACCGCGACGGTGTCTCCGGAGATGGCCAGCCGCAACTCCGAAGCCTGGTCGAAGACCTTCTCCCTCGGTATCTCCAGCTTCCAGCCCGCCTGGCCCGTGGCGAGGTCGACCTGCTGGAGGTGGGTGCACTGGGAGGTCGTGCTGTCCTTCTCGCGGACCCCGAAGACGATCTTCCCGTTCGGGCCGGGGCTCTCCGGGACCCCGCACAGCGGCGTGGCGAGGGGAAGCCTCCACTTCTCCTTGCCGTCGGTCGCGGTGTAGGCGGTGACCTCTTTGTACATCGCCTTTATCACGGCGTCCCCCACCCGCCAGGGGCCGTGCTGCGAGGCACCGGAGCCGCCCAGTTCGGTCCGGTTAGACACCAGCCAGACCCGGCCCTCGCCCGGCTGAATCCCGGCGTTGGGGTCAAAGACGAACGGGGGGCCGCCGGGGCCCCGGCCGTCTCCCTGGTCCACGGACGCGGAAGCGGCGGGGGCGGCGGTGTCTCCGGCGTCGCCGGAGCCGTCGCGCAGGAGGACGTACGAGCCACCGCCGAGGGCGAGCAGGGCCGCGAGCAGGGCCGCCACCAGCACGCCGGTCCTTCCCCGCAGGCCGCGGCGGGGCGGGCGCACGAAGTCCGCTGCCTGCACCGGCGGTTGCGCGTACGGATTGCCCGGCGCGGGCCCCGATCCGGGCCGTGGCGTCCGGTAGACCGAGCCGTAGCCCGGCTGGACTGCCTGCGGTTGCCGATCAGGGCCCGGCAGTTCGTCGAAATCGCGACGGGTCATGCGGTCAGTGTGGCTGGCGGGACGGCCGAACCGGGATACTTTTTTAGGCTACTTCCCGTCACCGTGCCCGGTTCCGGCCCTGGTTCCCCGGCGCGTGTCCCCACCAGGTGCGGGCGGGCTCACCGAAGCCGGCAGCGCCTCCCTCGCGCACGCCGCGTTCGGGCTCACCCTGTCAGGCGTGGTTGACGGGGAGGACGTCCGGGGAGAGGGCGCCGGCCTGGGCCGAGGCGCTCGCCATCTGCTTGCGGTGATGGCGGCGACACAGGACCTCGTAGCCGATCTCCTCCGCCGGACGGTTCACGTCGCCGACCACCACCTGGGCGCCCTCGATCACCATCTCCCCGCCCACCGTGCGGGCGTTGTGGGTGGCGCGGGCCCCGCACCAGCACAGGGCCTCTACCTGGAGCTGCTCCAGGCGGTCCGCGAGCTCGATCAGGCGCTGGGAGCCGGGGCTGGAGCGCCAGCGTCTTCCTTCTTGACCATCCACCAACTTTCAGCTCCGTTCCCGCACCGCCAAGGCTTCCTCAGCCCGCAGTGCACCCGCACCGGAACCGACGAGGCAGACCTTCCCGTGGTGCGATTCGTCCAGCACCTCCCGAGGATGCCCGTACCACTCGATCTCCGTGAGTTCGACGGTTCCGTCCGCCGGGGAGGGCAGCTGGTAGCGCATCCCGACGCGTGCGGATCCGTACAGGCTCCGTACCACGCAGACGGCCCGTGAGGTTTCTGCGCTCTCGACCGAGATGATGAGGAGCCGGTGGGCGTCAGCCGCCATACTCATGAGCCCTTCGAACGAATTCCGAGATCTGTTCCGGTGTCAGTTTAGGGACGTCGTATTCCAGCAGGGGGTCCATGTCCGCCTGGTTGATCCGACTGGGGACATGGACGCCCATATCCCTCAGGATGTCGCGGGCAGCCGCGGACGGAATCTCCGCCGACGCACGGGCCGTGACCTCCGCCGGGGACAGACCGACAGGCACCTCCGCCTCCCGCCGGATGTAGCCGTGGTAGGTCTCCACCCCGTCCAGGGAACTGCGCGGGACGACTTGGACGACGGCGTCGCCGAACTCCTGCGCCCGGGTCGCGAACACCGTGGCCACACCGGGATCTGTCGACGTCGGCGTGATGGTCAGCTCCTGGACGCCCGGACTTCCGTCGAATCCGCGTGTGGTGCCCCGGAACAGATGCTCGTCCTCGGGACACGGTGTCAGGCCCAGCGGGTCGGCCCAGGTGTGCGGGTTGTGGACGTAGGCCACGGGGTTGGCTGCCGGGGCGAGACCCAGCGGATCGGGCGAGAGATAGCGCGCCGTCTCCGGGTCGTAGGTCCGCAAGACGTTGTAGTGGAGGCCTGACTCGGGGTCGAAGTACTGCCCGGGGAACCGGAGCGGGGTGTACGCCGTCGCGTCCCGGTTCCAGGTGGTCGTACCCCACACGGTGGCCCGGGTGTGCCAGGCCACCTGCCCGCTCTCGTCGACCAGCTCGGTCGGAGTACCCACCAGGTCCGTGACGATCGAGAAGAACCGGGTGTCGATCTCGGACTGCGAGGAGCCCGTGGTGATGCGCTCCGTCTGGGTCAGCGGGTGCGCGCCCTGGTGGTTCCAGGTCAGCGTGACCGGGTGCGGCAGGTCGGGCGAGATCGTGGTCTGCTCGCACAGCACCGGGCCGTCCCAGGTGAACAGGGTCTCCTCCACCACCTCTCCGGACCCGGCGAGACGCTGTTTGGAGGTGCGACGCCCCAACGGGTCGTACCCGTATTGCCACGTCGTGCCGTCCGGCGTGATCACCGAGGTGAGCCGGTCCTCGCAGTCCCACGTGTACCGCCAGGTGTCGGGCTTGCGGGAAAGGCGGGCCTTCTGCCGGAGGGTGACACGGCCCGCCGCGTCGTACTCGTAGCGAACCGATCCGGCGCGCTGGATACGGGTGCCCTCGTACACCCGGTCCCCCTGGGCCTTGCCGCCGGGGTGTGAGGCCGGCCATGAGGCCGAGGTCTGGTTGCCCGCCTCGTCGTAGGAGTACCGCTCGGTCCAGTTCTCCGCGTCCACCGACGTGACACGGGAAGCCGCATCGAGGGTGATGGCGCTGGGTCCGGTCAGGCTGTCGTCGATCTCCGTGAGAGCACCGTCTGCGCGGTAGGCGTAGCCGCGTCGCCGCAGGCCCCGGCCATCGTGGCCGATCAGCTGCTGCCCCGTGAGGCGGCCCACTTCGTCGAAGGTGCGGGAGAGCGAGGCTCCACCGCCCAGGGAACGTGACAGGGTCCGGCCGGCGGCATCACGTTCGAAGGTGACCGTTCGGCCCGCCGTGGTGAGGCGCGTCCGGCGCCCGGCCGCGTCGTGCGTCCACTCGGTCTGCTCCCCCACGGGGGTGGTCCGCCCCGTCCGACGCCCCACCTCGTCGTGGGTGAACGTCAGCGTGCGGCCGTCGACCGTCTCGGAGATCAGCCGTCCGGCCCGGTCCCGCAACCGTATGACCTCTGCGTCCGGGCCGACGATCCGGGCGGGCCGGCCCGAAACGTCGTACTCGTACGTCGTGACCGCTCCGGCGGCCTCCTTGCGGAGGACCTGGCCCAGTTCGTTGTACGCGTAGGTGATCCGTTCGCCGGTGGCCGTCGTGCGGGCCGTGAGGCGACCCGCCGGATCGTAGGCGTAGCCGGTGCGGCGGGCGTCGAAATCCGTCTCTGCGACCAGGCGGCCCGCCGGATCGTAGCTGTACGACCAGGTCAGGCCCTGCGGGTTGGTGACGTCCGTGAGCCGCAGCCCGGCGTCGTGAGTGAAGCTGTACCGCAGTCCGTCCGGTCCGGTGCGGGCGGTGAGCAGGTCGAAGTCCCCGTACTCGGAGAGGGTCGTGCCGCCCGCGGCGTCGGTGAACCGGACGCAGTTGCCCTCGCCGTCGTACGTCCAGGACTCCGAGCCGCCGTCCGGGGCCGTACGGCGCAGCATTCGGCCCTCCACGCTCCACTCCATGCGGACGGTGTGGCCCAACGGATCCGTCACTGCGGCGGTGCGGCCGAAGGCGTCGTGCTCCCAACGGGTGCGGTTGCCCAGAGGATCGACCGTCTCGACGAGGAGTCCCGCCGCGTTACAGCGGACCGCCGTCATATTGCCCAGTGCGTCGGTCACCGAGGCGATGTGCCCGCGCTCGTCGTAGGCGAAGCGAGTGGTGCTGCCCGAAGGGCCCGTCACCGAGGTGCGGTTTCCCCGCTCGTCGTAGGTCTGCCGCACCACGGTGCCGTCGGAGTTCACGATCCGCACCGGCCGGCCGAGGCTGTTGTACTCCGCCGTCGACCTACGGCCGTCCGGTCCCACCACGGACGTGATCCGGCCTGCCTCGTCGTACGAGAGTCCGGTCCGCCGGCCCAGCGGATCGGTGTGCGACAACAGGCGGTTGAAATGGTCGCGTTCTGTGCGGACCAGCGCACCGGTGGCATCGGTCGCGGCCACCACCTGCGCCCGTTCATTCGTCTCGTACCGCCGGAGGTGACCCAGTGCGTTCGTGGCGCGGGTGAGACCCGGCTCGTACACGTAGCGCACGTTGAGGTGACCGTTGGTGCCCGACTGGGCGATGCAACGGTCGCGGTCGTCGTAGGCGTAATCGAAGTGATGGCCGTTGGTGTCGGTCCAGGAGGTGATTCGGGCCTGATCGTCGTAGCCGAACCGGAGCGGCTTCCCCGAGGAATTGACCACCTCGGTGAGGTGGCCGTCGTCGAAGCCGTAGTCCAGGATCCTGGTGCCGTCGCCCAGGGAGAGCGAGGTGATCCGGCCCTCGGCGGTGGTGACGTGCACCCGGTAGCCGCCGCTGTGGCTGACGGCTGTCGGGCTGCCGTCATCGTCGTACTCGTACGCGATCCAGGCACCGTTTCGGTCGTCGAGCTGAACCAGGACGCCCTCGGCGGCGTAATGCCAGACCCGGCCCGTGTCGGGGTCGGTGACCGTGAACTCGCCCTCGGGCATCCGATCCAGTGGCCAGCGCCGGCCATGGGTGGGCAATACGGGAACGCCCGGGGCGGGGTGCGGGTAGCACAACAGGCTGCCGTCCTCGCCAATCCGGACGACCCCTTCGGCGTCGATCTCCAACCGCTGGTCGAGCGTGCCGGCCCAGGAGGGCCCGAACCAGCGGCCGGCCCGGTACGAGGACTCGAAGGTACGGGTGAGGGCCAGCGGCAGCGAGCCCGGCAGGACCAGGTCGGTCTGTGGCAGAAGCATCCGTCCGGTCGCGACGTCGACCGGGTCGTCGATGCACGTCTTGTCCTTGGGGGCGCGCGAGGAACTGCCGGGGCCGTCCTTGCCGAGTTGGGTGCGGCCGGGCTTCAGGTCATCGGCGTGCCTGGCGACCGTGGCGCCCTTCTTGAGTGCGCCCAGGCCCTTGGAGCCGATGAGTTCCGGGATCATCTTGCCGATGCCCTCGGAGGGGTCCTTCATGAACTCGTCGAGCATCTGCTTGCCCGCACCGAGCGGGTCGTTGGCCGCCGTGACCAGACCCGCGGCCGTCGCATTCAGGTTCGTCACGTACTCGGCCGGGTGCGTCAGGTTGTACGGATCCATCGGGTTCAGCGCCCGCGCGAAGTTCGCGATCCCCGCCGTGCCCTTCATGACACCGCCCGCCAGGTGCGTCTTGGCCAGGTCCATGTAGTCCATGCCGTCGCCGAGCTGCTTCGCGTACGAAGGCTTCGGCGGAGCCGCGTCCCGCGCCGCACGGACCGCCGTACGCACCGTCTCCGCCACGTCGTTGCGCTGCTTGCGGGCACTGGTGAGCTTGTCCTGCGCGGCCGTCGCCAGCGCGATGCCCGGGTCGGCGAAGTCCTCCGACGGGCGCGGCGGCAGCGTGTCCTTCTCCGCCCTCACCGCGTCGTTGTAGGTGTCGACCAGCTTGTTGTGCGCGGTGCGGGCGTCCGTGGAGACCTTCTTCGCATGGTTGTACTCCTCCAGCGCCTCCTTGGCCTGGCCCTGCGCCCACTCCACCGTCTCCGCGAACCGGCCCATCGCGTCGGCGGCCTTCCCGAAGGCTTCGGCCGCCTTGAACCAGCGCGGCGGCTCCTTCGCCACCGACTCACGAAACGAATCCGCCGCCTTGCCCTTGAGCCCGTCCGGCTCCCCCATCCCCTTCAGCCCGTTGCCGACCTTGTCGAACGACGCCTTGAAATCGTTCAGATGGGACACCTGCGCCCGGATCTTCGACACACTGCCGTAGACCAGCTTGTTCGGGTCCTCGGTTTGCCCAAGCTCCAACTCGGCAACATCCGCGCCGAGTTGGTTTGCGGCAGAGCGGCTCTTGTCGCGGATCCAGTCCCCGGCGTCATCCAGACCGACGTGCTCGGCGACGTCGGCCGTCTTGTCACCGGCCCACTCGACCGCGTCGCCGACCTTCTCCGCACCCTTCTCGACGCCGTCCTCGATGACGTCCGGAACGAAATCCCGCCAGCCCATCAGTGACCGCCCCCGTCACGCTTCGCCTGTTCCAACAGGTCCTTCAGCGAACCGATCTTCCCGGTGGAGGTGAGCTGGTCCCCGGTGTCCGACCAGGTCTTCTTCATGTCCTCGGCGCTCTTCTCGAAGGACTCCGGGCTGTAATCGGGCTTGTAGGCGTCCGCGGAAAAGATGTCCCCCCAGCCCTTCTGCTCGATCTCGTCCTCACTCGCGTGCGGATTGCCGAACGCGGCCGCGTTCGCGACCACCTTGAACGAGCCCTGGAGGTACTGCTCCTCCTCCCACACCGTCCCCGCCGCGATCCCCAACGACTGGGCGAGGGTGCTCGCGTTCTGCACCAGACTCCGCACGCCCCACTCCCAGCGCTCGCAGAAGTCCTCGAAGTCCGTGGCCAGACCCGCGTGCCCGGCCTCCATCCCCGTCATCGCCAGGTTCTCGAACCCCGCACCCATCGAGGCGCCGGCCGCATCCCCCGATTCCCGCAGCTCCCCGACCGCCGCCCGCAGCCCGTCCTGAATGTTCTTGACCGCCGCCGGCGAAACCTCTAGATCCCCGTCGCCCGCCATCAGGCGACCTCCCCGGGACCGGCCAGGTCAACGGCGTTCGCGTCCGGAACGATCCCCACCACCGGCGGGAAGAACATCGACCCGTCGCCGTCCGCCACGTTCACGACCACACCCGCCGGACCCTCCGCCAGCGGAACCACCGCATCCACCAGCCGCGCACCCAGCACCGAGAGGAACTCCCACTCCCGGCCGGACTCCGCCTCACCACGCGCCTGCGCGAACCGGGCGAGGGCCTCCTCGTCCGTGAACGCGTAGATCCAGCGAATGCCGCCGGACACCGCCGACATCAGACCGCCGTCAGGGCCCTCGGCCAGCGGAACCAGCAGCGCAGCGCGCCGGAACTCCCCCACCAGACGTCCGGGATCACCCATCCCGTCCCGTATCGCCGCGATCTCTACGGTCAGCTCCATCGGCTGCATCCCCTCCAGTGGCGGTCAGCGTCCTGGAACAACACGCTATCGGGGACTCCAGCGGTTCCCACAGGCCCCCTGAGAACGCCCCGTCAGGCGTGGTTGACCGGCAGTACGTCCGGGGAGAGGGCGCCGGCCTGGGACGCGGCGCTCGTCATCAGCTTGCGGTGATGGCGGCGACACAGGACCTCGTAGCCGATCTCCTCCGCCGGACGGTTCACGTCACCGACCACCACCTGGGCGCCCTCGACGACCATGGCGCCGCCCACCGTGCGGGCGTTGTGGGTGGCGCGGGCCCCGCACCAGCACAGGGCCTCCACCTGGAGCTGCTCCAGGCGGTCGGCCAGTTCGATCAGGCGCTGCGAGCCCGGGAAGAGCTTCGTGCGGAAGTCCGTCGTGATGCCGAAGGCGAAGACGTCCATGTCGAGGTCGTCCACGATGCGGGCCAAACGGTGGAGTGGGCGCAGCAGCAGGCGCAGCAGGCCATCGACCTCTACGAGGTGGCGGTCAAGGCCGCCAAGGACGCCCACGAGGCGTACGCCACGAAGGTCGACACCTACAGAACCGAGGCCCGCCGACAGCGCAACGAGGCCGCGCAAACCGCGGCCAAGGTGCTGGCGGTGGCAGTGACGCATGCCCCGAAGGAGCCGTCGGCGACGGACCGGGCGCTGGCCGGGGTCACCGACTCGTACGGCAGCACGGCGGTGGAGCTCAACCACTTCGTCGGCGGCGTGGTCAAGGGGACGGCCGGCCTGCTCGACTTCGCCCGTGGTCTGAACCCGATGGACCCGTACAACCTGACCCACCCTTCCGAGTACCAGCAGAACCTCAACATGACCCTGGCCGGCCTCGTCTCCACGGCAGCGCATCCGGAGCGGATTCCCGGTGCTCTGATCGACAGCTTCAAGGATGATCCGTCCGAGGGCCTGGGCCGCCTCGTGCCCGAACTCATCGGCACCAAGGGCATCGGCAGCGCCCGAGCAGGGGTGCGACTGGCCGAGGCGGCGGCCGTGAAGCCCTCGGCCTGGTCGCACCTGGCGCAGCCGGTCAAGGGCGTCACGGAGCGCGGTTCGATCCACGCCGACTCGGTCAGCCCGAAGCAGGCTCAGAAGTTCATCGACGATCAGTACCCGTGGCTCAAGGACATGAACAACACCGGCGCACCCGGCTATCAGTACAACTGCACGAACAACGTGCCGACTCTCGACAAAAGGCTGGACGGAGTCGAGGTATCAGCCGCACCGAAGACCGGACCGGGTGACATCCCGTACAAGGAGCTCGGGGTGACTCCGGATGCGAAGAAGGTCGTACAGAGCTACGACGACATCATCAAGGACCTGGAACAACGCGGGCCAGATTCTCGCAGCGTCGTCGCCATTTCCCGCCATGGCGGGATGGGCCACGTCTTCAACGCTGTGAACACTCCTCACGGAGTGGTCTTCCTGGATGGCCAAACCGGAACGCTGGCCAGGTTGGAGACATTCAACGTCAGCGAAATCGCTCATGTCCCCTATCGCTAGCACCGTCAGGAACCAGAGATGCTCACGTTGAACGAGGCCGTGGAAGCGGCACGCCCCTACCTTGCACAGGCATTCGCCCACGAGCCCTGGGCAGTCGTCGTACAGCCACAACTGAGCGAGGAGCACGACCTGGCCTGGATCATCAGGTACGACACGCAGCAGAGCGTCGACACCCCCGGTGGAGCGGCCGGCCCTCTCACGAGGATGGTCCTGGTCCCCAAGGACGGCTCTCCGGTGCGCTTTCCCCCCTCCCACCTCCCCCTGGACGAGTATTTCGCCTACGTTCGGCACGGCGGCTGGGACACCGGCGGCCTGGCGAGGACAGTGCGTGCCGAGCCGTGGCAGATGGCCCTGCAATGGCTGCTCACCACCTACCGCGGCCTGGTCGAACTGGCGAGCATCGAACCGGTGGCCGAGGATGCCGGCACGTGGCTGTTCGCGTGTCAGGCGATCGAGCAGCCCGGATATCCACGGACCCCGATGCTGGCCGCTTCCGTGGTGGTGCCCAAGGACCTTGGGGTGCCGTTCCATCCGGCGGCCGATGATCCTTGGGGTGATGCTGCGGAATACACGCAGAACCAGGTGGAGCGCGATCCCGAGAGGCAGGCGCTGAGACTCAATTCACGTGGCTGCGTGGTCACGGTGGCCGCTGCGATCGCGGGCTGGCCGTCGTCCCCGCTGCCATGGCAGCCGGCTCACGAGGCACCGGGGTGGTGGCAGCTCCTGCTACGGCGCTACTTCCCAACGGCGGAGCAGCTGCGGTGCGCCGACTGGGACGAGGTGATCGCGCAGGCCGAGAAGTCCGGACCCGGCACGCAGGGCGTGGTGTGGGTGCGGCGGGCGATCCGCGGGACCGAGGTCAGCGGCCACCTCGTGTACGCGCACAACAACAACGGAACCGTGGTGTTCCTGGATGGGATGACCGGGGGTCTGGCTCGCCTGGACACGGTCGGACTGCGTGAGCTGGTCTTCGCCCGGGTGAAGACCAGAGTTCCTCGGACCGCTGGTGACCTCGCGGCAGCCCGGATCAAGGGCGAGGAGTGGCTCAGGTCCACGTACACCGATCCCGTCGAGCTGGTATTGCCCGACGCCGGAGACGAGACGGCCCGCGGGTGGCTGTTCGCCTGCCAGACCACGGCCGCCCTGCGCAGCGGGGACTGGCGCCACGCGATGCTCGATGCCGCCGTGGTGGTTCCGAAGGGGTCCGAGGAGCCGTTCCTGCTGCCCAACTCCGACCCCTGGGGGTTCCTCGACGCCTGGAACCGGGGCGAGGCGATGGGTCCGACACCCGCCTCCGGGGACGCCGACTGGTTCGCCCCGACGATGGCGAAGCTGGGCCCGGTCCTGGAGGTCAGTGAATTCTCGACCATCTCCGAGTCCGTACGGGCCCTCGCCGCACTACCGGTCGGCGGACGGGCGCTCGTGTGGGTACGGCGCCAGGACGAACGCGGGCGCGAATCCACCGGGCTGCTCCTCACAGGGCTACACACGCACGCCGGACATGTGGGCCTCATCGACGGATCGGCCAATGAGCTGCGAAGCCTGGACACGTTCGGGGAATCCGGCGTGCGCGTGATCCGCTATCGCTGACGCCGGCAAGTGCGCGCCCTGCGTACCGGGCTGGGAGGACCTGGGGACGGAACCGCAGTCTCTCAGGCGTGGTTGACGGGGAGGACGTCCGGGGAGAGGGCGCCGGCGCGGGCCGCGGCGCTGGTCATGCGGCGCAGGTGGTGGCGGCGGCAGAGGACCTCGTAGCCGATCTCCCCGGCCGGGCGGTTCACGTCGCCGACGACCACCTGGGCGCCTTCGACCACCATCTCGCCGTCCACCGTGCGGGCGTTGTGCGTGGCGCGGGCGCCGCACCAGCACAGGGCCTCGACCTGGAGCTGCTCCAGGCGGTCCGCGAGCTCGATCAGGCGCTGGGAGCCGGGGAAGAGCTTGGTGCGGAAGTCCGTGGTGATGCCGAAGGCGAAGACGTCCAGACCGAGGTCGTCCACGATGCGCGCCAGCTGGTCGATCTGGTCGGGGGCCAGGAACTGGGCCTCGTCCACGATCACGTAGTCCACCCTGCCGCCCGCCGAGAGCTGGGCCACCAGGTACGCGTACAGGTCCATGCCCTCCGGCGCCTCCACCGCCTCCGTCACCAGGCCGAGACGGGACGAGAGCTTGCCCTCGCCCGCGCGGTCGTCACGGGTGAAGATCACGCCCTGCAGGCCCCGCGCGTCACGGTTGTGGGCGATCTGGAGCGCCAGCGTGCTCTTTCCGCAGTCCATCGTTCCGGAGAAGAACACCAGCTCGGGCATGGGGAGTACAGGGCCTTTCGAGGGAAGGGGCGGGAGGGGGGCGGCGGGAGCCTCAGGTGCGGATTTCGAGCAGCGGGACGAGCTGCTCGGCCGGGGTCATCGAGCCGTGCATGCCCGCGAGGGCCGACTCGTTGGGCTCGGCGCGCGAGGCGGTGATCGCCACGTCGGCCTGGGCGGCGGCGATGACGTCGCCGATGCGGCCGAGGACCCGCTCGTCGCATTCGCCCGGTGCTCCGAACCAGCCCAGCTCCAGGGCTTCCGCGCGGCTCGCCACCCAGAAGCGGTCGCCGAGCACCTCGCGCCAGACGGTCAGGACGTCGGCCTCGGCGCCCGGTACGGCGTACACGTGCCGGGCCCGGCCCTCGCCGCCCAGCAGGGCCACGCCCGCGCCGAGTTCCCAGTCGTCGTCGTAGTCGATGCGGGAGTCCTCGTCGAAGGGGACGTCCACCATGCCGTGGTCGGCGGTCACGTACAGCGCGGTGCGCGGCGGCAGCTGCTCGGCCAGGCGCTGGACGAGGCGGTCCACGTACATGAGCTGGCCGCGCCAGGCGTCGGAGTCGACCCCGTGCCGGTGGCCGGCCCCGTCGAGCTCGCTGTAGTACGTGTACACGAGCGAGCGGTCGCCGGCCGCGAGCCGCTCGGCCGCGAGGTCCATGCGCTCCTCGCCGGTCATCCGGCCGAGGAAGGTGCCGCCGCTCAGCGCGACCTTCGTGAGCGGGGTGGTCTGGAAGGCGGGCGAGGACACCTGCGCCGTGGCCACCCCGGCCGCGTCCGCCTGCTGGAAGACGGTCGGGTACGGCTGCCAGGGCTTGGGCGATGTCCACGGATGCCAGCGGAGCTGGTTCATCAGTTCGCCGGTGGCGGGATTGCGCACGGTGTAGCCGGGCAGGCCGTGCCGCGCGGGCGGCAGGCCGGTGCCGACGGAGGCCAGCGAGGTGGCGGTGGTCGCCGGGAAGCCCGCGGTGATCGGACGGCCGGTGCCGCCGCGCGAGCTGGAGAGCAGGGAGGTGAGGTACGGGGCCTCGTCCGGGTGGGCCTTGATCTGCTCCCAGCCCATGCCGTCGACGAGGAACACGCAGTTCCGGTCGGCCGGGCTCAGCTCGGCGATCGAGGCCTCGAAGCCGGGTACGCCCTGGCCGGCCACGAGGGTGGGCAGCAGGTCGGCGAGCGAGCCGGTGCCGTAGTGCGGCACCGGGGCCCCGGCCAGGTCCAGCAGCTCGGGCTCGTCCTGCCAGCTCTGCGCGGCGGAGTACGACGCCATCAGCGGGCGGGGGTGGCGGAGGTGGCCGCGGTCGCTTCGCTGAGTGCCTGCGCGAAGACCAGGGTCTGGCGGACCGCCTCGGGGCCGTCGCCGGCCTCGCTGACGCGCAGGCTGAGGTCGTCGGCGGTGGAGTTGCCGGTGTAGCCGTGGTCGGCGTCGCAGTTGGCGTCGCCGCAGGCGGCGGGCTCCAGGTCGATGCGCGAGACCGCGCCCCAGCCGATGGTCAGGACGACCTCGCGGGGCAGGGTGCCCGGGGTGTAGGACTCCGGGTTGGCGACGACGCGGCTGAGCACCACGGAGGAGATGCTGGCCAGCTTGACCGACTCGGTGGAGGTGGTCGCGTACGGCGACGGGGAACCGGCGTCGGCGGCCTGCTCGTCGGTGTGGCTGACGATGAAGCGGTTGCCGGTCAGGACCAGCACGGTGACGTGCCGGCGCACCTCGTTGGAGTCGAAGGTCGTCTCCTGGTGGACCAGGTACGACGAAATCGGCTCGCCGCCCACCGCGGCCTCCACGGCCTCGGCCACGAGGGCCGGGTAGTAGCCGCTGCGCTCGATCGCCGTGCGCAGCCCCTGGGTCGTCGTACCGGATTTCGCCATGAGGTCCATCCTAAGGCCCGTACGGGGCACCCCGGCCGCCCTCGGGCCCGTCGGACCTCAGTAGCTGGGCAGGGTCCGCGGGCCGAGGTCGCCGCGGGCGGGCGGATGGGCGACGCGGACCGTGGCGCTGAGCACGGACAGTCCCTCGGCGGCCACGACGACGGGCTCCAGCGCTACCCCGACTACCTCGGGGTGGTCGTCGACGAGGCGGGAGAGGCGCAGGAGCAGTTCCTCCAGGGCGGGGGTGTCCACGGGGTCGCTGCCGCGCCAGCCGAAGAGCAGCGGGGCCGTGCGGATGGAGCGGATCAGGCTCGCCGCGTCCTTGTCCGTGGCGGGAACCAGCCGGTGGGCGGTGTCGCCGAGGAGTTCGGAGGCGACCCCGGCGAGTCCGAAGGACAGGACGGCTCCGGCGGCGGGGTCGATGACGGAGCGGATGACGGTGTCGACGCCCCGGGGGACCATCGACTGGACCACGGGGAGCAGCTCCTGCGGTTTGCCCAGCGCGTGGGTGAGCTCCTCGTACGAGCGGCGCAGCTCGGCCTCGGTGGTGAGGTCGAGGCGGACTCCGCCGAGGTCGGCGCGGTGGCGCAGGTGCGGGGCGGTGGTCTTCAGTGCGACGGGGTAGCCGAGGACCTGGGCGGCCCGGACCGCGGCGTCGGGGCTCGGGGCCGGGAGCGTGGAGAGCACCCGGATCCCGTAGCGGGCGAGCAGCTCGCGGGCATCGGGGTCGTCCAGGGTGGCCACCTGCTCCTCCCCCACCCCGGCCAGCAGGCGGGAGAGCTGCCCGGCGGCGCCGCTCTCGTCGATGTCCTCGAACTCGGGCACCTGCCCGACCTCGGCGATGCCCCGGCGCCACTGCCCGTAGCGGACGGCTTCGGCGACGGCCTTGACGGCCCGCTCGGCGGCGGGGTAGCTGGGGATCCGGGCGGTTCCGGGAGCGGGCACGGCCGTGTTCCCCGCAGCGTCGGACGCCGGCTCCGGCCGGAAGGGCGCGGCCGGGGCCGCGGGCGCGGTGACGGGCACGGAGGCGGGCGGGGCGTCGGCGCCGCGCCCGGCATCGGCCCCGGCCAGGGCCGCCAGGGCCGTCGCGGGCGTCGGCAGCGTCGCGGGCAGGGCGTTCGCGAACTGCGTCGCGGCGGTCGGCGCCGTGGCCGCCGAGAGCGCCTCCGCGAGGGCTCCCAGTTCCACGTGGACCACGGCGACCGGCTTGCCGGGGTGCGCGGCGGCGGCCGCCCGCAGGGCCTCGGCCAGATCGTCGGCGAGCGCGTGCTCGCTCACCCAGGGGATCGCGGTGACGACGACGGCGTCGGTGTCCGGCGAGGCCAGCGCGGCGCAGACGGCCGTACGGAAGTCCTCCGGCGAGGCGGCCGTGGTCAGGTCGAGCGGCGGCAGCGGCCGCAGCCCTTCCGTCAGGCAGGCGTCGTAGGTGAGCACGCCGAGCGATTCGGAGTTGCCGAGGATGGCCACCCGCGGCCCGGCCGGTACGGGCTGCGAGGCCAGCAGCAGGCCCACGTCCACCAGCTCGGTCACCGTGTCGACCCGGATGACGCCCGCCTGCCGCAGCAGCTCCGAGACGGTCGCCTCGGGCAGCCGGGTGCCGGGGACCACGTGTCCGGCGGGGGTGTGCCGGCCGCCCCTGGCGACGACCACCGGCTTGACGGCCGCGGTGCGCCGGGCGAGCCGGGTGAACTTCCTCGGGTTGCCCAGGGTCTCCAGGTACATGAGTGCGACGTCGGTGGCCTCGTCGTCGTACCAGTACTGGAGGATGTCGTTGCCGGAGACGTCGGCCCGGTTCCCGGCGGAGACGAAGGAGGACAGTCCCTCCCCGCGCCGCAGCAGCCCGGAGAGCAGTGCGATGCCGATCGCCCCGGACTGGGTGAAGAGGCCTACCCGTCCCCGCGCGGGGGCCGGAGCGGGGGCCAGGGAGGCGTTCAGCTCCACCTCGGGGGCCGTGTTGATCACCCCGAAGGCGTTCGGTCCGATCAGCCGCATCCCGTAGGAGCGCACCTGCCGCACCAGTTCGCGCTGGCGGGCCATGCCCTCGGCCCCGCTCTCCCCGTATCCGGCGGACAGGACGACCAGGCCCTGCACCCCGTGTTCTCCGCAGGCCGCGACCGCGTCCGGGACCCGGTCCGCCGGGACCGCGATGACGGCGAGGTCGACCGGGGCGCCGACGGCGCCGAGCGTGGGGTAGGCCCGTACGCCGTCGAGCAGATCGCGGGTGACCGCCTCGTTGACGGCGTAGAGGTGGCCGTGGAAGCCGCTGTCGCGCAGGTTGCGCAGGGCCGCCGCACCCACGCCCGCGAGGGAGCGGCTGACTCCGATCACCGCCACCGATCCGGGGGACAGCAGCCGCTGGACGGAGCGGGCCTCGGCGCGCTGCTCGCGGGCGCGCTGGACGGCGAGGGACTCGGCGGTCGGTTCGAGGTCGAGGGTGAGGTGGACGGAGCCGTCTTCGAAGCTGCGCTTCTGCTGGTAGCCGGCGTCGGTGAACACCTTGATCATCTTGCCGTTGGCGGGCAGCACCTCGGCCGCGAAGCGGCGGATCCCGCGTTCGCGGGCGACCGCGCCGATGTGTTCGAGCAGGGCGGAGGCGACTCCGCGCCCCTGGTGGGCGTCCTGGACGAGGAAGGCGACCTCGGCCTCGTCGGAGGGTCCGGTGGCCGAGCGGCCGTCGGCGTCGATCCGGTCGTAGCGGACGGTGGCGATGAACTCGCCGCCGATCGTCGCGGCGAGGCCGACCCGGTCCACGTAGTCGTGGTGCGTGAAGCGGTGCACGTCGCGGTCGGAGAGCCGGGGGTAGGGGGCGAAGAACCGGTAGTACTTGGACTCGTCCGAGACCTGCTCGTAGAAGCTGACCAGCCGGCCCGCGTCTTCGGTGGTGATGGGCCGGATCCGGGCGGTCCCGCCGTCCCGAAGGACGACGTCGGCTTCCCAGTGGTCCGGGTACGAGGGGTCGGACTCGGTCGTCATGGGGTCACCTTAAGGCGCGAACGCGTCGAGTGGCCTGGGCGCGGCGCATCGGGCAAGCTGACTCGAATCAGGGCAAGCTGGGGTAGGTCGAACGGCGGGAAAGTCGGGCCGAAGGTCGGTTCGACCATTCCGGACGTCGTGAGAGACTGGTCTAGACAACCGTAAGAACCTGAAGGGCATCACCATGGCAGAGCGCCGCGTCAACGTCGGCTGGGCCGAGGGCCTGCACGCTCGTCCCGCCTCGATCTTCGTCCGCGCGACGACCGCTTCCGGCGTCCCGGTGACCATCGCGAAGGCCGGCGGCGACCCCGTCAACGCCGCCTCCATGCTGGCGGTTCTGGGCCTGGGCGCCCAGGGCGGCGAGGAGATCGTCCTCTCGTCCGACGCCGATGGCGCCGAGGCCGCACTGGACCGCCTCGCGAAGCTGGTCGCCGAGGGCCTCGAGGAGCTCCCCGAGACCGTCTGACCCCTTCGGGTTCGACCCGCAGGACTCGCAGGATCCGCAGGACTTGCACGGCGAAGCCGTTGCCCCCGACCACCACGACGGTCGAGGGCAACGGCTTCGCTGCTTTCGGGGCCCCGGCCGGGGCCGGACGGAATACCCGCATCCATTCCTGCGCACTCCATTCCGGCGGCAGGAATTCCGGCCATAAAAGCCGTACGGGACACCCGGGCGCGCGGGCCCGATTACCCGGCCCGGATATCCCCCCTTTGTATACGCCGTTTGTTAATGCGGAACGCTTGCCGTGTTTACGGCAGGTTGCAAAGTCCTCACGCGCAGCCGGTGCGCCCCCGCCGCCCGGTCCACGTGCACCGCGGTCAGCGCCCGGGCCCGCTCGGCGTCGCCCCGGGCCACCGCGTCCACGATCGCGCCGTGCTCCGCCCAGGACTCCACGGGCCGCACCGGGGCCTCCACCACGTACATCCAGGCCACCTTGTGACGCATCTGGGTGAGCAGTGCGATGAGCCCGGGGCTGCCAGAGGCCTGGGAGAGCGTCTCGTGGAACCAGCCGCCCAGGGAGCGCAGATCCTCCCCCTGCCCCCTCCTGGCCCGCTCCTGCCCCAGCCTGACCAGGCCGCGCAGCACCTTCAGGTGGGCCTCGCTGCGCCGCCGGGCCGCCCGGGCGGCCGCGAGGGGCTCCAGGAGCATCCGCAGCTCCAGGAGGTCGGCCGCCTCCTGCGCGGTCGGCTCGGCCACGCAGGCGCCCGCGTGCCGGCGGGTGGTCACGAACCCCTCGGACTCCAGCGTGCGCAGCGCCTCGCGCACGGGGACGCGCGAGACCCCGTACCGGCGGGCCAGCACTTCCTCGGTCAGCCGGGCGCCGGGCCCGAACACCCCGGAGACGATGTCGTCGCGGATCGCTGTGCATACCGTGTGCGCGGGAATACGCAAGACCGGACCTCCGCCTTTTTCGTATGGCTGTGCGCGTTGCGACTCTATTGCAACACACGATAATTTCCGAGGACGGCCTGAAATACGAAACATTCACACAACGCGGGGCACGGAGCACGACAAAAGCCCCGGCTCTCAGAGAGCCGGGGCCTTCGCGGAAGACGTGTGGTGCGTGGCGAGCGGGTCAGACGCTGACGCCGTGCGAGCGCAGGTACGTGAGCGGGTTGATGTCCGAACCGTAGTCGGCGCCGGTGCGGGCCTCGAAGTGCAGGTGCGGACCGCTGGAGTTGCCGGTGGAGCCCGACAGGCCGATCTGCTGGCCCGGGGTGACCTGCTGGCCGACGGAGACGTTCAGCGAGGACATGTGCCCGTACTGGGTGTACGTGCCGTCGGCGTGCTTGATGACGACGTTGTTGCCGTACGCGCCGCCCCAGCCCGCCTCGACCACGGTACCCAGGCCGACCGCGTGCACGGAGGTGCCGGAGGAGGCGTGGAAGTCGATGCCGGTGTGGCTGCCGGAGGACCACATGCCGCCGCCCGCGTGGTACTGCGTGCTGACGTAGGAGCCGTCGATCGGCGAGACGAAGGTGTTGAGGCGCTTGCGCTCCTCTTCGCGGGCGGCGCGCTCGGCGGCCTCGCGCTCGGCCTTCGCCTGGGCTTCGGCCTTCGCCTTGGCCTCGGCGGCGCGCTGCTTGGCGTCGGCCTCGGCCTGCGCCTTGGCGGCGGCGGCCTCGGCGGCCCGCTGCTGGGACTGGGCCTGGGCCTCGACGTCACCGGCGAGCTCGTCGGCCACCACGATGGTGTTGAGGGTGCCGGTGTCCTCGATGGAGGGCGAGTGGTCCGCGGCGAACGCGGGACCGGCGAGGGAGCCGACGACACCAGTGGTGGCGAGGGCGGCTATGCCGGCGTAGCCGGCGGTCCTGCGGCTGAGACGGCTCGAACCACGGTGCTTGCCGGAACCGGAACCGGCTGCACGACTGCCAAACGCCATGAAGAGGTTGATCCTTTCCTTCCCTCTCGCCTACCGGGTTAGCTGACGGGTTCGGAGCAGGAAGGTCTCCTACGGGCCCCCTCTTGCGAGGCGGTCCGATTCACCCCAGGGACACAAGTGGGTCCCCGGCTCCCCAGGCTCGCGCCTGACGGGGACTCGGCGATCGCTGTCCGGTGCCGCGGGTGCGGCGGTTACAACTGACGAACAGCACGGCCGACGCTAGGCGGATCATCAGTCAATCGCCAAACAGACGCGCCCTTTTGTTGCGTACGCCACACCGCATACAAGCAACCACACCACTAAAGGGAAAATAAGGACAAAAGGGGCCCCGGCGGACAAGCCGCCGGAGCCCCTTGAGCGGCGGGCCAGTTGACGGCCCGCCGGACATCAGCCGGAGATCAACTGACGATCAGTTGGTGACCACGGTCACTTCGCCGATGCCGAGCGCCCGTACGGGCTCCTCGATCTGCGAGGCGTCGCCCACCAGGACCGTGACCAGACGGTCCACCGGGAAGGCGCTCACGACCGCCGAAGTGGCCTCCACCGTGCCGGTTTCGGCGAGCCGCGCGTACAACTGCGCCTGGTAGTCGTCCGGCAGCTCCTGCTCGACCTGGTCGGCGAGCGTGCCCGCCACGGAGGCCGCCGTCTCGAACTTCAGCGGGGCCACCCCCACCAAGTTCTGCACGGCCACGTCCCGTTCGGCGTCGGTCAGACCGCCCTCCGCGAGGGTGCGCAGCACCGTCCAGAGGTCGTCCAGGGCCGGGCCGGTGTTCGGGGTGTCCACCGAGCCGCTGATGGCGAGCATCGAGGCGCCCTTGCCGTCGGCGGTGGAGCGCAGCACCTGGCCGAAGGCGCGCACGCCGTACGTGTACCCCTTCTCCTCGCGCAGCACCTTGTCCAGCCGGGAGGTGAGCGTGCCGCCCAGGCAGTACGTGCCGAGCACCTGGGGCGCCCAGACCCGGTCGTGCCGGTCGGCCCCGATGCGGCCGATCAGCAGCTGCGTCTGGACCGCGCCGGGGCGGTCCACGATGACCACGCGGCCCGTGTCGTCGGCGGTGATCGGCGCAACCGCGCGCGGGGCGGTGGTGTCACCGGTCCACGCGCCCAGGGTGTCGGCCAGGACGGCGTCCAGGTCGATGCCGGTCAGGTCGCCCACGACCACCGCGGTGGCGGTCGCGGGGCGCACGTGGGCCTCGTAGAAGGCGCGTACGGCCGCGGAGTCGATGCGGGCGACCGTCTCCTCGGTGCCCTGGCGCGGGCGCGACATCCGCAGCGACGCCGGGAAGAGCTCCTTCGAGAGCTGCTTCGCGGCGCGGCGCTGCGGGTTGGCGCTCTCGTGCGGGATCTCGTCGAGCCGGTTGCGCACCAGGCGGTCGACCTCGGCGTCGGCGAAGGCCGGCGCGCGCAGGGCCTCGGCGACCAGCCCCAGCGCCTTGTGCAGGCGGGAGGCCGGAACCTCCAGGGAGACCCGCAGGCCCGGGTGGTCGGCGTGCGCGTCGAGGGTGGCGCCGCAGCGCTCCAGCTCGGCGGCGAACTCCTCGGCGGAACGCTTGTCGGTGCCCTCGGACAGGGCGCGCACCATGATCGTGGCCACCCCGTCGAGGCCCTCGGGCTCCGCGTCGAGCGGGGCGGCGAGGTTGATCTCGACCGCGACCACCTGCTGGCCCGGACGCTGGCAGCGCAGCAGGGTCAGGCCGTTGGCCAGGACCCCGCGCTCGGGGGCCGGGAAGGCCCACGGCTGCGGTTCGCCGGCCTCGGGGCGCGGGTGGAAGGTCATCGTGACGGCTGCGGTGTCGGCTGCGGTGTCGGCTGCGGTGTCGCTCACTGCTCCGCCCCCTCGTTCTGGTCGCTCGCGTCGGTCTCTTCGATGTCATCCGCGGCGATCGGCTCGTAGACGAGCACCGCACGGTTGTCCGGGCGCAGTCGGGCCGCGGCCACGGCCTGCACCTCCTCGGCGGTGATGTCGAGGACGCGCTGGACGGCGGTCAGCGCGAGCTGCGGGTCGCCGAACAGCACCGCGAAGCGGCACAGTTCGTCGGCGCGGCCGGCCACCGTGCTCAGCCGGTCCAGCCACTCTCGCTCCAGCTGGGCCTGCGCGCGCTCCATCTCCTCGGCCGTCGGGCCCTCGGCGGCGAACCGCGCGAGCTCCTCGTCGACGGCCGCCTCGATGGCGGGCACCTCGACCCCGCTGGAGGTCTTGACGTCCAGCCAGCCCAGCGAGGGCGCGCCGGCGAGGCGCAGCATGCCGAAACCGGCCGCGACGGCGCTCTGGTCGCGGCGCACCAGGCGGTTGTGGAGCCGGGAGGACTCGCCGCTGCCCAGGACGGTCAGCGCCACGTCGGCGGCGTCGCACTCGCGGGTGCCGTCGTGCGGGAGCCGGTAGGCCGCCATCAGCGCACGGGCCGGTACCTCCTCGACGATCTCCTCGCGCAGCTGCCCGCCCATGATCTCGGGCAGCGAGCCGTCGCGCGGCGGCTGCTTGCCGTCGTGCCCGGGGATCGTGCCGAAGTACTTCTCGACCCAGGCGAGCGTCTTCTCGGGGTCGATGTCGCCGACGACCGAGAGCACCGCGTTGTTGGGCGCGTAGTACGTACGGAAGAACGCGCGCGCGTCCTCCAGGGACGCGGCGTCCAGATCGGCCATGGAGCCGATCGGGGTGTGGTGGTACGGGTGGCCCTCCGGGTAGGCCAGGGCCGTCAGCTTCTCGAAGGCCGTGCCGTACGGGACGTTGTCGTACCGCTGGCGGCGCTCGTTCTTGACGACGTCGCGCTGGTTCTCCATGGACTCGTCGTCCAGGGCGGCCAGCAGCGAGCCCATCCGGTCCGCCTCCAGCCACAGCGCGAGCTCCAGCTGGTGGGTCGGCATCGTCTCGAAGTAGTTGGTCCGCTCGAAGCTGGTGGTTCCGTTGAGGGAACCGCCGGCTCCCTGGACCAGTTCGAAGTGGCCGTTGCCGGAGACGTTCTTCGAGCCCTGGAACATCAGGTGCTCGAAGAGGTGAGCCAGGCCCGTACGTCCCTTGACTTCGTGGCGCGAGCCGACGTCGTACCAGAGGCAGACCGCGGCGACCGGGGTCAGGTGGTCCTCGGACAGCACCACGCGCAGGCCGTTGGCCAGCCGGTGCTCGGTCGCTGTGAGGCCGCCGGAGCCGGCGTGAGCTGTGGCCGTGTGACCCATGGGCATGTGGTCCCTTCGATCGCGATGCAGAGATTCCTGTCAGACCTGCCACTGTATGCAAGCGTGTCGGCAGGCGGAGAAGTTCCCGGCCCAGTCCTGGGTCGGAGTCGGCGTTGTCGGTGCCTCGGGCCACAATGGTCCGCGTCACCCCTGTCCGAAACCGCTCGTCCGCCCGTACCCGCCCCGCCCCAGTCCCGTACCCGCCCCACCCCGTGAGAGCTCAGCTCATCCCGATTCTTGGTTAAGGAGCCGCGCAGCGATGGCCCGCCGCAGCACGAAGACCCCGCCGCCGGAGGATTTCGAGGAGAAGATCCTCGACATCGACGTCGTCGACGAAATGCAGGGCTCCTTCCTCGAGTACGCGTACTCGGTGATCTACTCCCGCGCCCTGCCCGACGCCCGCGACGGCATGAAGCCGGTGCACCGGCGCATCGTCTACCAGATGAACGAGATGGGCCTGCGCCCCGACCGCGGCTACGTGAAGTGCGCCCGGGTCGTCGGCGAGGTCATGGGCAAGCTGCACCCGCACGGCGACGCGTCGATCTACGACGCCCTCGTGCGCATGGCGCAGCCCTTCTCCATGCGGCTCCCGCTGGTCGACGGCCACGGCAACTTCGGCTCGCTCGGCAACGACGACCCGCCCGCCGCGATGCGGTACACCGAGTCGAAGATGGCCGACGCCGCCTCGCTGATGACGGACGGGATCGACGAGGACACCGTCGACTTCGCCGCGAACTACGACGGCCAGGAGCGCGAGCCGGTCGTCCTTCCCGCCGCCTACCCGAACCTGCTGGTCAACGGCGCGTCCGGGATCGCGGTGGGCATGGCCACCAACATGGCCCCGCACAACCTCGGCGAGGTCATCGCGGCCGCCCGCCACCTGATCCGCTACCCGGAGGCGGACCTGGAAGCGCTGATGCGCTTCGTACCGGGTCCCGACCTGCCCACCGGCGGCCGGATCGTGGGCCTCTCGGGCATCAAGGACGCCTACGAGAACGGCCGCGGCACCTTCAAGATCCGTGCCACGGTGGCCCTGGAGGACGTGACCCCGCGCCGCAAGGGGCTGGTCGTCACCGAACTGCCCTTCACGGTCGGCCCCGAGAAGGTCATCGCGAAGATCAAGGACCTGGTCGGCTCGAAGAAGCTCCAGGGCATCGCGGACGTCAAGGACCTCACCGACCGCTCGCACGGCCTGCGCCTGGTCATCGAGATCAAGAACGGCTTCCACCCCGAGGCCGTGCTGGAGCAGCTGTACAAGCTGACGCCGATGGAGGAGACCTTCGGCATCAACAACGTCGCGCTGGTCGACGGGCAGCCGCTGACGCTGGGCCTCAAGGAGCTGCTGGAGGTCTACCTCGACCACCGCTTCGAGGTCGTGCGCCGGCGCAGCGAGTTCCGCCGCGGCAAGCGGCAGGGCCGCCTGCACCTGGTCGAGGGCCTGCTGGTGGCCCTGCTCGACATCGACGAGGTCATCCGGATCATCCGGGACAGCGACAACTCCGCGCAGGCCAAGGAGCGCCTGATGGAGCGCTTCTCCCTGAGCGAGATCCAGACCCAGTACATCCTGGACACCCCGCTGCGCCGCCTCACCCGCTTCGACCGGATCGAGCTGGAGTCCGAGCGCGACCGCCTCGCCGGCGAGATCGACGAGCTGACCGGGATCCTGGATTCCGACAGCGAGCTGCGCAAGCTGGTCTCGGCGGAACTGGCCGCGGTGTCGAAGAAGTTCGGCACGGAGCGCCGTACGGTGCTGCTGGAGTCGGCGGGAACGGCCGTCGCGGCGGTCCCCCTGGAGGTCGAGGACACCCCCTGCCGGGTGCTGCTGTCCTCCACCGGGCTGCTCGCCCGCACGCCGAACGCCGAGCCGCTTGCCGAGGAGGAGGGCGGAGCGCGCGCCAAGCACGACCTGATCGTCTCGCAGGTCGCGGCGACCGCGCGGGCCGAGATCGGCGTGGTCACCTCGTACGGCCGGCTCCTGCGGCTGTCGGTGATCGACCTGCCGCAGCTGCCCGACACCCACGCCGCGCCGAACCTGGCGGGCGGCGCCCCGGTCTCGGAGTTCCTCTCCGGACTGGAGGGCGACGAGAAGGTCGTCTGCCTGACCTCGCTGGACGAGTCGGGGCAGGGGCTGGCGCTCGGTACCGAACAGGGCGTGGTCAAGCGGGTCGTGCCGGACTATCCGGCCAACAAGGACGAGCTGGAGGTCATCACCCTCAAGGACGGTGACCGGATCATCGGGGCGGTCGAGCTGCGCACGGGCGAGGAGGACCTGGTCTTCATCACCGACGACGCCCAGCTCCTGCGCTACCCGGCGGGCCAGGTCCGCCCGCAGGGCCGCCCCGCGGGCGGCATGGCGGGCATCAAGCTCGCGGACGGCGCCAAGGTGATCCACTTCTCGGCGGTGGACCCGGCGCGCGAGGCCGTGGTGTTCACGGTGGCGGGCTCGCACGGGACGCTGGACGATTCGATGCAGTCCGGGAAGCTGACCCCGTTCGACCAGTATCCGCGCAAGGGCCGGGCCACCGGCGGCGTGCGCTGCCAGCGGTTCCTGAAGGGCGAGGACATCCTGCTCCTGGCCTGGGCGGGCGCATCCCCGGTCCGCGCGGCCGCGGCGAACGGCACCCCGGCCCTGCTGCCGGCCGTCGACCCGCGCCGGGACGGCTCGGGCACGGCGCTGCCGGCCGTGGTCGGGGCGCTGGCGGGGGCCGTGCTGTAGGAGGTTGCAGGTCATTCGGGTGGTACTGCCGTGACGACGGAGCGGACGTACCACCCGAATGGCGACTAGTGTTTTCCCTCTTGGCACTGGTGGGTGGGGCGGGGAGACAGAGAAGTGACGAGTCTTCGGTCGGGCGGATCGATCAGGGACTGGGCTGAGGCCCAGCGCCGAACGCAGCAGATGCAGTACGAGCCCGGACCCCCCGCACCCGGACCCGCCGTGCTGGGCAACCGGCGGGAGCAGGCGACCGAACGGCAGCATCACGAGGGCGAGGCACGTCGGCGGTCCGCACAGCTCGACGCCGAAGTCGACGCCCTCCGGGGCCTGCTGGTCGCGGGGTGCCGAACGCCGGCGTTCCGGATGTCCACCCTGATCCGACCGGAGCGGCCGGAGCCGTTCGATCCCGGCCATCTCGCGCACCCTGTACCGATGCCGCGCATCGACCAGTTCGAGCAGCAGAGCGCCGGGTGGACTCTCGGCTCGGGCCAGCGGGCGCAGGCGGAGCGGGACGCGCACGCCCGGTACACCCGGGCCTGGCAGGCCGCGCACTCCGCGGAAGCACAGCGGCAGCAGCAACTGGCGGCGTGCCAGCAGCAGTACGACGTATGGGCGGCGGACCAGATCGCCGGGATCCGGGCGCACAACCGCGGGCTCGACGAGCTGAGTCGGCAACTGCGGGCCGGAGACCCGGAGGCTGTGGTGGAGTACTTCTCGGCCGCCCTCTTCGCCTCCACCGCCTGGCCCGAGGCCCTGCCGAGGCAGGTGGCGGCCGCGTACGACAGGGCCGCGCGCCAGCTGGTGCTGGACTGGGAGCTGCCCAGCTACGCGGTCGTGCCCGAAGCCAGGTCGGTCCAGTACCTGCCGAGCACTGGCCAGTACAAGGTGAAGCCCCGCCCGGCCACAGAACGCCGGGGGCTGTACCGGGACGTGCTGGCGCAGTGCCTGCTGCTGGTGGTGCGCGAGGTGTACGCGGCGGACGAGTTCGCGGTGGTGGACTCGGTCGTGGTGAACGGCCTCGTGGACTCCCACGATCCGGTGACGGGACAGGACGCGCAGTTCGTACTCGCCACCGTGCAGGCCGGCCGCTCCGCTTTCTCCGGGCTGCGCCTGGAGCAGGTCAGTGCGGCGGACTGCCTGGTCGAGGGCTTGCGCGGCCAGTTGTCGGCGCGACCCGACCAGCTGACCGCGGTCCGGCCCGGGCGCCGGCCCGAGGAGGTCGGCACGGTGGTCAGCCACGGCGGGCACGCGGAGGAGCCGGATCTCTTCTCCATGGACCCGATCGTCTTCGAGAACCTGGTGGCCGAACTGTTCCGGGCCATGGGCATGGAGGCGGTGACCACCCAGCGGTCGGGTGACGGCGGCGTGGACGTCGAGGCGCTGGACCCGACGCCGATCCGGGGCGGCCGGATCGTGGTGCAGGTCAAGCGCTACCGGAACACGGTCCCGCCGACGGCCGTGCGGGACCTGTACGGAACGGTCCAGGACCGCGGGGCGAACAAGGGTGTCCTGGTCACCACCGCTGGCTTCGGGCCCACCTCGTACGCCTTCATCGAGGACAAGCCTCTGGAATTGGTCGACGGGGCCGTACTCGTGGACCTGCTGCACCAGCACGGACTGCGCGGACGCCTCGGCGGGGGCCCCACGGCGGCCCCCGTGCCCGCGCAGCGAACGGCCGGGCCGGCCCTCCCCGCCGAGTACAACGTGCTGGGCATGTCCTGGGCCGGTTCGGTCGCGCTGGACGTGTGCGCGCTGGTCTGCGAAGGCAACCGGGTGCTGAGCGAGGACCACTTCGTGTTCTTCAACAACCCCGGCAGTCCGGAGGGTTCGGTACGTACCCACGCGCACTCGGCGCCGGACAAGGCCGCTCTGCTGGTCGCCTTCGAAGAGCTGCCGCAGCAGGCCGACCGGCTGGTCATCGTCGCCGCGGTCGACCCGGAAGCCAATCCGGACGCCGACCTGGCCGGCTTCACGGATGCCCGGATCCGGCTGCTGGACACCAGGGGCGGGGAGCTCGGCCAGTTGGAGGTCTCCGACGGCCGGGCCGGCGAAACCGCCCTGGTTCTCGGTTCCTTCCGGCGTCGCCCGAGTGGCGACTGGGACTTCGTCATCGGTGGCAAGGGCTACCCGGGCGGGCTGGAGCCCCTGCTCGGCGACTTCGGCGTCGAGGTCGCCTGACTCCGCACGGGGCGGCTCCTAGAAGTCCTCGGTATCGGCATGAGCTTCCGGGTCCGGATCCGTGTCCGGGTCCGTGTCCGGGTCCAGGCCGGACTCCGGAGCCGTCTCCGCCGGGCGGTCCACGTAGCGCAGGACGCCCCACATGCTCTCCGGGGTCCCGTGCCACGGCTCCGGTTCCCGGCAGGCCGCCAGCTCGCGGAGCAGGGCGGGGCCGTCGGTGCCCGAGCCGATCAGGACGAGCTGCGTCAGGCGCGGTTCGCCCCGGCCCCAGGGGTGCGGGGTGAAGCGGAGGAAGCGGCCGACCGCGTGGACCTCGTAGCGTTCCTCGTGGCCGGGGACGCCGAAGTGGACGGAGCCCTTGATCCGGTAGAGGCCGGCCGGCCGGCGGTCCAGGAACTCGATGAACCGGCGCGGGCCGAGGGCCTGCTCGGAGACGAACTCGGTGCTCGCGTAGGCCGCGTGGGCGTGCTGCGCGTGATCCTCCGCGTGGTCGTCGGCCTGGGACAGCAGGTCCTCGAAGGACAGCTGGCCGCGCGTCTCGGTCCACGGGCGGCGGTCGAAGAGCAGCTCCGGGTCGATCCGCCCGTGGTCCGCGCCGACGACCGGGATGCCCGGTGCGCAGAGCCCGGCGAGCGCGCCCTCGATCCGGCGGTGTTCGGCGGCGTCGATCCGGTCGGTCTTGTTGAGGACCACCAGGTCGGCGACGGCCAGGTGCCGGTCGGTCTCGGGGTGCCTGGCCCGGGTCGCGTCGAACTCCGCCGCGTCGACGATCTGCACCATGCCGCCGTAGCGGACGGCCGGGTTCTCGTTGGCGACGAGCATCCGGACCATCTCCTGCGGCTCCGCCAGCCCGCTGGCCTCGATGACGATCACGTCGATGCGGTGGACGGGGTCGGCGAGCTTCTCCAGGTACGCGTCCAGCTCGCTGCCGTCCACGGCGCAGCACAGGCAGCCGCCGCCGAGGGAGACCATCGAGTCCCCGACCTGGCCGGCCACCGACATCGCGTCGACCTCGATGGAGCCGAAGTCGTTGACGACGACCCCGATGCGGGTGCCGCCCCGGTTGCCGAGGAGGTGGTTGAGGACGGTCGTCTTGCCGGATCCGAGGAAACCGGCGAGGACGACGACGGGGATGCTGTTCACCCGGTCGATCGTAGCCAGCGTCAGCCGAGGGCGGGGACCGGCTGGGGCGGGGTCGGGCCGGTGTAGCGGGCCGCAGGCCGGATGATCTTCGAGTCGGCGGCCTGTTCCAGGACGTTCGCGCTCCAGCCGACCACGCGGGCCGCGCAGAAGGTCGGCGTGAACATCTCGCGCGGCAGCCCGCACAGCTCCATGACCACGCCCGCGTAGAACTCCACGTTGGTGTGCAGTTCCCGGCCCGGCTTGAGCTCGGCGAGGATCTCCTCGACGTGCCGCTCGACCTCCACGGCGAAGTCCACGAGCGGCCCGCCGAACTGCAGGGCGATCCCCCGCAGCATCCGCGAGCGCGGGTCCTCGGTGCGGTAGACGGGGTGTCCGAAGCCCATGATGCGGTCGCCCGCGAGGACCCGTTCGCGGATCCACGGATCGATCCGGTCCGCCGTGCCGATGGCGTCGAGGGTGTCCAGGGCCCGGCTGGGGGCGCCGCCGTGCAGCGGGCCGGAGAGCGCGCCGATCGCGCCGGTGAGGCAGGCCGCGACGTCGGCGCCGGTGGAGGCGATCACGCGGGCGGTGAAGGTGGAGGCGTTGAAGCCGTGGTCGATCGTGGAGATCAGGTACTGCTCCACGGCGCGGGCCCTGACCGGCTCGGGTTCCCGTCCGGTCAGCATGTAGAGGTAGTTGGCGGCGTAGGGGAGGTCGTCCCGCGGTTCCACCGGCTCCAGCCCCTGGCCCAGCCGGTACAGGGCGGTGAGCAGGGTCGGTACGGCGGCGCAGGCGGCCAGCGCGTCGGCGGCCCGGCGTTCGGGGGTCAGGTCGTAGACCGGGCGGAAGCCTGCGGAGGCGCTGAGCAGCGCGAGCGCCGTGCGCAGCCCGGAGAGCGGGCCGGACAGGGCGGTGGCGCGGGCGAGGGCGGGCAGGGCGTCCCGTACCTCGGCGGGCAGCCGGCGCAGCGGGACGGTCTCGGCGGTGAAGGCGGCCCGTTCGGCGGCGCCGGCCGGCAGCGCGCCGCGGAACATCAGGTGCCACACGTCCTCGAAGGTGCGGCTCCCGGCGAGCTCGACGGCCGAGTACTGGCGGTAGTGGTAGAAGCCCTCGAGGCCTCGGACGTCACCGAGCTGCGTGTCGGTGACCACGACTCCCGCGAGTCCGCGGGGGCTTTCGGCGGGTGCGACGGTGGTGTTCATGGATCGACCATCCATGATGGACTCAATCACTGTCAATATTGATTGAATCAATATATGTAGGGTGTGCGTCATGAGCGTCATGAACGACGAGCCCGGTGAGTCCGGTGAGCCCGGTGAGCGACGGATCGGCACCCAGGAGGCGGCCCGGCTGCTGGGGGTGAAGCCCGCGACCGTGTACGCGTACGTCAGCCGCGGCCAGCTCACGAGCCGCCGCGATCCGGTCGGACGCTCCAGCAGTTTCGACGCCCGCGAGGTGGAGGCCCTGGCCCACCGCAGCCGGCGCGAGGCGGCGGGACCCTCCGGGTCCGCCGCCTCCGCCGGGGAGCTTTCCGTGCGCACGGCGCTCACCCTGATCGAGTCCGACCGGTACTACTTCCGTGGTGTGGACGCCGTGGAACTGGCCTCGCGGCACCCCTACGAGGAGGTAGCCGAGTGGCTCTGGACGGGGACCCTGGTGCGCGGGGCCCGGTTCACCGCTCCCCCGGAGTCCCTCGCCGCGGCCCGGCGGGCGGTCGCCGCGCTGCCCGAGCACAGCGGCCCGATCGACCGGCTGCGGGTGGCCGTCGCCGCCGCCGCGGTCGCGGACCCGCTGCGCTTCGACCTGTCCGCGCCGTCGGTACTGGGCTCCGCGCGCTCCCTGATCCCCACCCTGGTCGGCGCCCTGCCCGAGGTGGGCCCCGCGCAGTGGGGCGGGGACGGCCGCCTCGCCCGGCAGCTGTGGCCCCGGCTCTCCGCCGTGGATCCCGATCCGGACGCGCTGGCCGTCCTGGACCTGGCCCTGGCCCTGCTGACGGACCACGACCTGGCCGCCTCCACGCTGGCCGTACGGGTGGCCGCGTCGGCGCGCGCGCATCCGTACGCGGTGGTCTCGGCCGGGCTCGGCGCGCTCGAAGGCCCCCTGCACGGAGCGGCCGGGCGGCTCGCGCACCGGATGCTGGTGGAGGTGCTGGAGCGGGGCGGCGCCGCCCCGGTGGTGGCGGAGTACCTGCGGGCCGGGCGCAGGGTGCCAGGGCTCGGGCACCGGCTCTACGCGGGCGAGGATCCGCGGGCCACGGCGCTGTTCGCGCGGCTGGAGCCGCTGGCGCAGGCCGGTCCGGCGCTGGGCGCGGCGCGCGAGGTAGCCGGGGTGATGGCCCGGCACGGCGGCGGCCTGTACCCCAATGTGGACCTGGCGCTGGCGGTGCTGACGGTCTCCTGCGGGATGGCCCCGGAGGCCGGTGAGACCGTGTTCGCGGTGGCCCGGACGGCCGGGTGGATCGCGCACGCGCTGGAGGAGTACGAGGAGCGCCCGCTGCGGATGCGACCGAGCGGGCAGTACCACGGGCCCCGCCCGCCACAGCCGCTGCCGTGACGGGCGGGGTCGTGACGGGCGGGGTCGTGACCTGCGGGGTCGTGACGGGCGGGGTCGTGACGGGCGGGGAGGCCCCGCGGGTCCGGGCGGTCCGGCTGCGGCGTCAGGTCCGCAGCCAGACCGCCGTGTCCTGTCCGAGCAGCCCCTCCGCATCCAGGGCGGAGCTGCTGAGCAGGAGGCTCGTGTGGGCCGGGAGCGCGACCGGCTCGGGAGACAGGTTGGCCACGCAGACCAGCCCGTCGGGGCGGCCGAAGGCGAGCACTCCGGGCGGCGCGGGCAGCCACTCCAGCGATCCGCCGCCGAACCCGCCGGCGGCGCGGCGCAGGCCCAGGGCCGTCCGGTAGAGGGTGAGCATCGAGTCCGGGTCCCCGGCCTGGCGGTCCGCGGCGTACTGCGGCCAGTCCGCGGGCTGGGGCAGCCAGGACTCGTTCCACGGCTCCGCGGTCCACGGCAGCGGGACCCGGCACCCGTCCCGTCCCGGGTCGGTGCCGCCGGAGCGGAAGTGCATGGGGTCCTGGATGCGGCCGAGCGGGATCTCGGCCTCGGGAAGCCCCAGTTCCTCGCCCTGGTAGACGTAGACGGCGCCGGGAAGGGCGAGGGTGAGCAGCGCGGCGGCGCGGGCCCGCCGGGTACCGAGGGCCAGGTCGGCGGGGGTCCCGAAGGCCTTGGTGGCGAAGTCGAAGCCGGTGTCGGCGCGTCCGTAGCGGGTGACCGTACGGGTCACGTCGTGGTTGCACAGCACCCAGGTGGCGGGAGCTCCGACGGGGGCGTGCTCGGCGAGGGTCTCCTCGATGGAGGTGCGCAGCCGGCCGGCGTCCCACGGGCAGCTGAGGAAGGAGAAGTTGAAGGCGGTGTGCAGCTCGTCGGGGCGCAGGTAGCGGGCGAAGCGCTCGGAGTCCGGCAGCCAGACCTCGCCGACGAAGATGGCCCCGTACTCGTCGGCGATGGCCCGCCAGGAGCGGTAGATGGTGTGCAGGTCGTCGCGGTCGATGTACGGGTGGACCTCGCCGGGCCAGGGTTCGGGCGAGCGGCCGGCCAGGTCGGGCAGGGCCGGGTCCTTGGCGAGCAGGGCCGCGGAGTCGATCCGTACGCCGGACACCCCGCGCTCGAACCAGAAGCGCAGGACCTCCTCGTGCTCCCGGCGGACGGCCGGGTGGTCCCAGTTGAGGTCGGGCTGCTCGGGGGTGAAGAGGTGCAGGTACCACTCCCCGTCCGGTACCTGCGTCCAGGTGGCCGCTCCGTTGAACTGCGAGGGCCAGTCCCCCGGCGGCAGTTCGCCGTGCTCCCCGCGGCCGGGGCGGAAGTGGAAGAGCTCCCGCTCGGGGCTGCCGGGGCCGGCGGCGAGGGCGGCCTTGAACCAGGCGTGCTGGTCGGACACGTGGTTCGGGACGATGTCGACAATGGTGCGGATGCCCAGTTCGCGGGCCTCGGCGATGAGCTTCTCGGCCTCGGCGAGGGTGCCGAAGGCGGGGTCGATGGTGCGGTAGTCGGCGACGTCGTAGCCGCCGTCGGCGAGCGGGGAGAGGTACCAGGGGGTGAACCACAGGGCGTCGACGCCCAGTTCGGCGAGGTAGGGGAGGCGGGCCCGGACGCCCACGAGGTCACCGGTGCCGTCCCCGTCGCCGTCGGCGAAGCTCCGTACGTACACCTGGTAGATGGCGGCCGAGCGCCACCAGTCGGCGGCGTTTTCGGGCAGGGGAAAGTCAGCCACGGAGGGGTCCTTTCACGGCGTTCTTTTCGCAGCGGTCTTTTCATGGGGGCGACCGGGCACGGCAGCGGTGCGGGGTGGTGCTCACCCCTTGAGGGAGCCTGCCGTCAGGCCGCTCATGATGTTGCGCTGGAAGATCAGGAAGATGATGAGCGTGGGCGCCGAGGCCATCGCGAGTGCGGCGACGAGATGGTTCTCGGGCACTCCCCTGGAGAGCGAGTAGATGCCGACGTTGAGCGTCTGCAGGGCCGGATCGGGGAGGGTGAGCATGGGCCAGAGGAAGTCTTTCCAGACCCCGACGACGGCGAAGATCGACACGACGCCGAGGATCGGCCGGGACATCGGCAGGACCACGGAGCGCAGGGTGCGCAGGGAGGAGGCTCCGTCGATGGAGGCGGCGTCGAGGATCTCGCCCGGGATGGAGTCGAAGAATCGTTTCAGAAGGAAGATGTTGAAGGCGTTCGTGACCGAGGGCAGCCAGATCACCCAGGGCGTGTTGAGCAGGTTCCGCTGGATGAGCGGCATGTCCAGGACGGTCAGGTACTGGGGTACGACGAGGACGGTGGCCGGGATCATCAGCGTGGCCAGCATCATGCCGAGGACGGCCTTGCCGAAGACCGGCCGGAGCTTGGACAGCGAGTAGGCGGCGGCCACGTCGAGGACGAGCTGGAAGGCCAGGGCGCCGAAGGCGTAGTAGAGGGTGTTGAACAGCAGCTTGGCGAGGTCCATGACCTCCCAGGCCGCCGAGTAGTTGTCGGGGTGCAGGGAGTCCGGCACCACGGTCGGCGGGACCTGGGTGAACTCCGCGGTGGACTTCAGGCCGTTGACGACCATCCAGTAGAGGGGCCCGAGGAAGACGACCGTGAAGCCGATGACCACCAGGGCCAGGACGGTCCAGTAGACGGCCTTGCCCCGGGGGCGGCCGAGCTGGGCCGGGGATATGAGCGTGCGCTCTGACATGTGAGGGTGCTCCCGTCAGTTCTCGTTGTCGCGGCTCAGCCGGACGTACACGGCGGAGAAGCCGGCGAGCAGGACGAGCAGGCACAGGCCCAGGGCCGCGGCGCCGCCGTACTGGTTGAAACTGAAGGCGTACTGGTAGATGAGGACGACGACGGTGGTCGTCGACCCTTCGGGGCCAGCGCCGCCGGTGAGCATGAACGGCTCGACGAACACCTGCATCGTGGCGATGATCTGCATGAGCAGCATCAGCGAGAGGATGAGCTTGGTCTGCGGGATCGTGACGTACCAGATCTTGCGCAGCACCCCGGCTCCGTCGAGCTCCGCCGCCTCGTAGAGCTCCCCGGGGATGCCCTGGAGGGCTGCCAGGTAGATCAGGGTCGCGCCGCCCATGTTCATCCACGTGGAAGCGATGACGACGGAGAGCATCGCGGTATCGGTGGATTGCAGCCAGTCTTGCGCCGGCAGGTGCAGGAATTCCAGAATCCTGTTGAAGACCCCGTAACCGGGGTCGTAGAAGTACTTGAAGAGCAGGATCGAGGCCACCGGCGGCATCATCACCGGGAGGTAGACCAGCAGGCGCAAGTAGCCCTGCGCGTGCCGGAATTCGTTGAGCACGATCGAGATCACGAACGGCACGGCGAAGCCGAGTACCAGCGCGAGCCCGCTGAAGAGGAGGGTGTTGCGCCAGGCCTGCCAGAAGTTCGGATCGTTGAAGACGTAGCGGAAATTGTCCCAGCCGACCCAGTGGACGGCTCCGCCCTCGGTCTTCTGGAAGGCCAGCAGGAACTCCCGGACCATCGGGTACCAGGAGAAGAAGGAGAAGCAGAGGACGGCGCCGATCAGAAAACCGTGGGCCGAGAGGTTCCGCTTGAACGCCCGGAGGAATTCCTCACGAGAGGTACCGGGCAGGGTGGGAGCCGACATCGCCGCTCGCTCCTTGGTGGGTCGTCGCCGTCGATTTGCGGGTACGGGGCCTGCGGGCGGGTCCGGGCCGGGGAGGCAGCCCGGACCTCCCCCGGCCGGGACCGCTACTGGTTGGCCAGCACCTGGTTGACGGCCTTCTCGGCCTCCGCGAGGAGCTGCGCCGTGTCTGCGTCCTTGTTGGTCAGGACTCCCGACATCACCTTGTCGAGCACCTTGTAGACCTCCTGGGCCTTCGCCGGCTCGGCCTTGCCGGCCACCGGGCTGTCCAGGAAGGGCTTGAAGTTGACGACCGGCATGGTGGCGCTGGCGGCCTTCAGCTCATCGTCCTTGGCCTTGCTGGCACCGGTGAAGAAGGCGGGCTGCGGAAGGCCGACCGGCAGACCGTCGGTCTTGGAACGGTCGTACTGGAACTGCCCCTTGCCGACCGCGAGCGTCTTGAAGTTCAGCCAGGCGATGGCGGCCTTGATCTTGTCCGGCGAGCTGCCCTTCTTGATCATGTAGCCGTTGCCGCCGGCCAGCGTCGCGGCGCCGCCGGGGATGGGGCCCATGCCGAAGTTCTCGTACTTGCCGGCGAGCTGCTGGACCATGTAGGTGATGTCGTCGGGGGCGGCGAGGAACATGCCGAGCTTGTCCGAGGCCATCTGCTTCTGCAGGTCGCCCCACTTGAGCAGCTGGGTCTTGCCCATGCTGTCGTCTTCCCAGCGCATGGCCTTGAGGTTGTCGGCGACCTGCTTGCCGGTCGCGTTGTTGAACGCCGCCTTGCCGTCGGCTCCGACGACATCGCCGCCCATGCCGTACATGGCGGCCGTGAAGTGCCAGCCGCCGGTGTTCTCGACGCTGTACTCGCCGTAGCCGGCGGTGCCGTTGCCGAGCGCCGCGATCTTCTTGGCGGCCGCGCGGACCTCGTCCCAGGTGCGCGGGGGCTGGTCGGGGTTGAGGCCCGCCTGCGTGAAGAGCTTGCGGTTGATCAGCAGGCCCATCGTGTAGTTGCTGGTGGGCAGGCCGTAGAGCTTGCCGTCCTGCTTGAGGGTGTTGACGACGTTCTTGTCGATGTCATCGATGCCCGGGACCGTCTTGGCCGTGACGTACGCGGAGATGTCCTCGGCCCCGTCGTTGTCCAGCACCTGCTTGAGGTCGGTGAAGTAGGCGTAGAAGACGTCCGGCTGCGACTTGGCCTTGAGCATCGCGGTGAACCGCGGGGGCTCCAGGCACTGGCCGGGGGTGGAGCGGCCGTCGATCGTGACGTTCGGGTAGGTCTTGTTGAACTCCGCCACGTCCTCCTTCCACTGCTTGAGCTCCGCCTTCTTCGCGGCGGGCGGCATGCAGTCCATGGAGATGGTGACCTTGGTCTTGGGGTCGAGCGGCGCGGAGACGTCCGAGGAACCGCCGGACGGCTGCTCCTTGGGGTCGTCTCCGTTGCTGCTCGTGCCGCAGGCCGCGAGGGCGGTGACGGCGAGCGCCGAGACGAGGGCGGTCGCGGTGGTGCGGCGGATGTTGGTTCTCATCGGTGGTCCCCTTCGAGCATCGAGCAGGAGGCGTGGGGCGTGTAAGGAGGCGAGCGCGGCACACTCAACCACCACCGACAGATGAACGCAATATCTCGCGCAGATTTCGCAAGACATTGGCAGCAGAGCGCCGGACAGTGCGAGGGGTGAACGCAAAACAGGGCCCCGAAACGTCAGCGGGACGTTTCGGGGCCCTGTGGCCGGGGGCCGAACTCGGTGCAGCCCGGCGGGGCGTTACTCCGGACGGGGGCGCGGGGCCTGCGCGGTGGAGCCCCGCACGACGAGCTCGGGCTCGAAGAGCAGCTCCCCGGGCTGTACGGCGGCCCCCTGGATCTGCGCGGTGAGCAGCTCCACGGCCGCCCTGCCCATGGCCTCGATGGGCTGCCGGACGGTGGTCAGCGGGGGTTCGGTGCAGTTCATGAAGGCCGAGTCGTCGTACCCGACGACGGAGATCTGACTGGGCACGTCCAGGCCGCGCCGGCGGGCCGCCCTGATGGCCCCCAGGGCCAGCGGGTCGCTCGCGCAGATGATGCCGGTCACCCCGCGGTCCAGCAGCCTCGACGTGGCCGCGTGGCCGCCCTCCAGGGAGAACAGCGCCCGCTCCACGTGTGCGGCGGGCAGCTCGGTGCCGGCCGCCGCGGCGACCGCCTGGGCGGCCACCAGCTTGCGCAGGGAGGGGATGTGGTCGGGCGGACCCAGCACCAGTCCGATGCGCTCGTGACCGAGGGAGGCCAAGTGCCGCCAGGCCTGTTCGACCGCGACGGCGTCGTCGCAGGAGACGCACGGGAAGCCGAGGTCCTCTATCGAGGCGTTGATGAGCACCACCGGGACCTTGCGGTCGTGGAGCAGCCGGTAGTGCTCGTGCGGGGCGTCGGCCTGCGCGAAGAGCCCGCCGGCGAAGACCACGCCGGAGACCTGCTGCTGGAGCAGGAGCTCGACGTAGTCGGCCTCCGAGACCCCGCCGGTGGTCTGCGTGCAGAGCACCGGGGTCAGCCCCTGCTGGGCCAGCGCGCCGCCGATCACCTCGGCGAAGGCCGGGAAGATCGGGTTCTGGAGTTCCGGCAGGACCAGGCCGACCAGCCGGGCCCGTTCGCCGCGCAGCTGGGTGGGGCGCTCGTAGCCGAGGACGTCCAGGGCGGTGAGCACGGACTGGCGGGTCGTCTCCGAGACGCCCGGCTTGCCGTTGAGCACCCGGCTGACCGTTGCCTCGCTGACCCCCACCTTCTTCGCCACTTGAGCAAGTCGTCGCGTCATGAGCGCAAGAGTAGCGCAAACAATGCAAGTTCCTTGCAGTTCGATTACGGCCAGTTTGGCCCATCGGAAACCGGCGCGGAACCCCCCGTGTCCCACCAACCCCGGCGGAGCTCACGGCTGGGAGCGGCGGGGCACCCCGAAGGGATACCCCGCCGCCCTCGATCCGCTGGGCCGGCCGCCCGCTACGGCAGCTGGTTGATCTTGAACGTCGAGGTCGTGTTGCGCACGTCCACGGCGTTGTCGCTCATCCTCAGGTTCTGGATGGTGACCTCACCCACCGCAGGCCCTTGTCCCGCCTCGGGCATCTCGTTCGCCCAGAGACCGAAGCCGGACTTGGCGTCGAAGGCGTCGCCGCTCTTCTTCGCCCCCGTGATGGTGATGTCCTTCAGGATGGTGTCCTTGATGGGATTGACCGGCTGGCCGCCCACGTACTGCGTCTGGAACATGATTCCGCTGTAGGTCGGATCGACGATGTCGACGTTGTTGATGCGGATTCCCTGGAACACCTTGGAAGCCGAGAAGATCCAGATTCCGGGGAAGGTCTGCGCCCCCCAGAAATGGCCTCCGGCCCGGACGATCGAGATGTTCTCGAAGAGCGTCGGGTCGGTCCCGAATCCGTTCATCGGATACCCGAAGTCCAGCGAGCTGATGGTGATGCCCGAGTAGACGAGGATGTCGGCGATGTAGATGTTGCGGAAGGTGTTGTTGAAGCCGCCGTAGACGGCTACACCGGCCGCGCGCCAGGTCAGGATGGCGCTCAGGTTCTCGTAGACGTTGTTCTTCATGTCCGCGCCGCCCGCGTCGATGGCCGAGAACAGCGCGAAGCTGTCGTCACCCGTGGAACGCGCCTCGATGTTGGCCACGAGGTTGTCGGTGCTGCCGTTGGTCATGTTGATGCCGTCGGCGAAGGTGTCCCGGATCCGCGAGTTCTTGATCGTGATCCGGTCGGTGTTGGCGCCCCAGTAGAGGCACACCTGGTGTTCGTTCCAGATGTTGTCGATGGTCATGTCGGTCACGTTGGCGAAGTCGAAGACCTTGCCCGGACCGTCGATGCGCGAGGTGTAGTTGCCGAAGTAGGCGAACCCCGTGAAGGACGAGCCCTTCGCGGTGCCCTCCGCGCGCCAGCCGTTGTCGGTGTTGTCCTGCGAGGACGGGGCGTGGAAGCGGGTGAACCACGGTCCGGCGCCGACGACCTGCACGGCCTTTCCGTACACCTGGAACTTGCTCGCCGTGTCGTAGTCCCCCGGCGGCAGGTAGACGCCCACGAGCTTGCCCGTGGTGTCCATGCGGACCTTGTCCAGGGCGTTCTGCACGTCCTGGTGGCTGAAGCCGGCGGGCACCGTGTAGGTGGCCGGGTCCGGGTTGGGGATGACCGTGGCCTGTTCCAGGCTCACGAAGTCGATCGCGTAGGTCGTGGTGTTCGCCGCATCCTTCTGGAGACGGATCTTGCTGCCCGCGGGGACGGTCTCGCCGAGGAGGATGTTGGCCTCGTCGTAGATGTGCCGCGGGGCTCCGGCGCTGGGGGCGTTGCCCGGACCGGCCTCGGCCCCGTAGAGCCAGGCGTACTTCGAGGTCAGCGGCAGGGCCTTCTTGAGGACGCCGTTGACGTAGACGTTGATGGTGGAGTCGATGCCGCCGCCGCCCGGGGCGTCCGGGATGGAGAAGCGGGTGACGAGGGTGTTGGTCGCGGCCCGGGTGGTGAACTCGACGTACTCGCCCGTCGCGTCCAGGTTCACGGCCTTGCGGCCCGAGGCCTCGCCGGCGATGTCGCCGACGGTCCGGTTGGGGCCGACGACGTTGGCTCCGCCGCCGACCACGCCGTCCTCCGCCTCGTAGGTGTCGAAGAGCATGTTCGCCCCGCGGCCGACGAAGAAGGACTTGGTGGAGGTGTTGTTGGCGCGCTTGACCGGCAGTTCGTTGGCATCGTCGGCGAGGACCACCTTGACGGTGTACTTGCCGTTGGCCGCCGTCCAGTTGCCGAGCGCGATCGGTGCGGTGGAGGCACCGGCCGCGAGGGCGCCGCTGAAGGAACCGGTCAGCGTACGGATGGTCGCGCCGCCCGCGTCCTGGAGCGTCAGGGTGACGTTGTGGGTGCCCGCGGCCGCGGCCACGGTGCCCTGGTTCTTGACCGTGACGGAGAAGGTCACGGACTGGCCGGCGGACGGTGCGCCCGGCGACCACCCGACGGAGGAGGCCACCAGGTCCGAGCTGTCGACCGGGCGGACCACCAGCGGGGAGCCGGTGAGGCTGTTGTTGGTGTCGTTCTGCTCGACGACCGTGTTCGCCTCGTCGACGATCGCGCTCAGCGGGTAGCTGCCCGCGTCGCGCGGGCCGATGGCGGCCGTGACGGTGGCCGAGGCCCCTGCGGCCAGCGCGGGCACGTTGGCGGAGGCGATCTTCGAGCCGCCGAGCTGGAAGGAGACGGAGGTCGCCGGGGCCGGGGCCGGGCCGGTGTTCTTGACGGTGGCGGACAGGGTGACGGAGTCCGATTCCACCGGGGCGGCCGGGCTGGCGCTCACCGCGGTGACCTGGAGGTCCGGGTTCGGCGCCGCGACGCCGATGACCTGGAACTCGGCGATCTGGCCGTTGGAGGAGCCGGTGTTGGAGGTGAAGCGCAGCTGCACGTCCGCGACCCGGGCGGTCACCGGGATGGTGACGGTGTTGGAGCCGGAGGCCGGGTTGAAGACGTAGTCCTTGGCGGCCACCAGGCCGGTGACGCCGGAGGCGCTCTGCTCGCGGCCGAGCACCTGGATGTTCTGGGTGCGGGTGCCCCAGCTGCTGTCCGGGTTGAGCTTGAGGACCAGGCGGTCGACGTCGGCGTTGGCGCCGAGCTTGACGGTCAGGGTGCTCGGGTAGGCGCCGCCGGCCCCTTCCCAGTAGGTGGAGGTGCTGTTGTCGTTGGCGTTCTCCGCGACGAAGGTGTGGATCACGGAGGAGGCCTCGATGGGCTTGCCGACGGCCAGGTTGGAGCCGCCCGTCCCCCCGCTGCCGTTGCGCGTCACGGAGTTGCTGTCGCCGGAGCGGTTGCCCGCCGCGTCCTTGGCCCGGACGAAGTAGCTCACGGTGGCGGTGGCGGGCTGGGTGTCGGTGTAGCTGGTGGCGCTGCCCGCGGCCGTGGTGAGCAGCACGTTGTTGGCGAAGACCTCGTAGCCGGTGACGCCGACGTTGTCGGTCGAGGCCTGCCAGGTGAGCTTGATCTGCCCGGCGGCCGGCTCGGTGAAGGTCAGGGACGCCGGGGCGGTCGGTGCCTGGGTGTCACCGGTGTCGCCGGCGCGGGTGACGCTGTTGCTGTTCCCCGACTGGTTGCCGGCCGCGTCCTTGGCCCGGACGAAGTAGGTCACGCTCGCGGAGGCCGGCTGGGTGTCGGTGTAGGTGGTGACGTTGCCCGCGACGCTGGTGCGCAGCTGGTTGTTGGCGTAGATCTCGTACCCGGTGACGCCGGTGTTGTCGGTTGCGGCGTTCCAGGTGAGCTTGATCTGGCCCGTCGCGGGCTCGGTGTAGGCGAGCGCCGTCGGGGCGGTCGGGGCCTGGACGTCACCGGTCGTCGGTCCGTAGATCTCCAGCTCGGAGAGCTGCCCGCCGGGCTGTACGGAGTTGGACGCTATCCACACCCGTACGTAGCGGGTGGTGGTGGCGTCGAAGGTGATGCTCACCGTGTTGGCGCCGGCGGCGTTGAAGTCGTAGGCCTTGGACGCGGTCAGGTCGGTGTAGTCCGTGCCGTTCGCGCTGCCCTGGATCTTGAGGGTCTGACTGCGGGCGCCCCAGTTCTCGGGGAGCTTCAGGACCACGCGGTCCACGCGGACAGAGGAGCCCAGATCGGCCTGGAGCCACTGGGGCATGGCGTTGTTGACGCTCTCCCAGTAGCTGGCGGCGTTGCCGTCGTTGGCGTTGCCCGGCACGTAGACCTGGGTGTTGCTGCTCGCGGTGAGCGTCTTGCCGAGGGCCAGGTTGGTACCGGAGTCACCGGGGGCGCGGACCTCCAGCTCGGAGAGCTGGGCGGCCTGCCAGCCGGTGTTGGCGGTGATGTCGATCCGCACGTACCGGGCCTGGGTGGCCGGGAAGCCGATGGTGACCACGTTTCCGGCGCCCTGGCCGAAGGTGTAGGTCGCCGAGCTCACCAGGGTGCTGAAGCTGGTGCCGTCGGCGCTGCCCTGGACGGACAGGGTCTGGTTGCGGCTCTCCCAGGAGGCGGGGAGCTTGAGCACCACCTGGTCGACGCGGGTGGTGGCTCCGAGGTCGGTCTGCACCCATTGCGGCAGGGTGCTGCCGGCGCTCTCCCAGTACGAGGACTGGTTGCCGTCGGTGACGTTGCCGGGCGCGTAGGCGCCGTTGGTACTGCTCGCCGTGGCGGGCCTGCCCGCCGAGACGCTCGGTCCGCCGGCGGCCACGGCGGTCAGAGCGGGCCAGCCCAGCATCAGCAGGGCCGTGCTGATCAAGGCGGCCAGGGTCCGCCATCTCCAGTTGTGCCTTCTCATATGTCCTCGTCCCTCGACATGAACTTTCTGAACCATGGAAGATAGGAATTTGCGATGTTCGGTGCGAGAGTTGCAGAGCTTTGCCGAGTCGTCTACATCCCTGACAGCACTTTCGTGCCGTCATCGCTTGCGCAAGCTGGGCGCAAATAACGCAAGGGATTTGCGTGAGGGGGCCACATTCCGCTTACGTCCGAACCGGCCTACCGTTCGTACTCATGCGGTCCCTGCGGTTCCTCCCCACGACCACTCGCCGCCTCGGGCTGCCCCGCCGGGCCGCCTCCCAGATCCTGCTGACGCAGCTGGCCATCGCCGCCGGCGTCCTCGCCCTGGCCACCGGCCTCTTCCTGGCCCCGCTGAGCGCGCAGCTCGACGACCAGGCCATGCGGCGCGCCCTGGCCATCGCCCAGAGCGCCGCCGCCGACCCCTCCCTGGCGGCCGGTCTCCTCGGCTCGGCCCCCTCGCCGGACAGCCCGGTACAGGCCTCCGCCGAGCGGATCCGCTCGGCCACGGGCGCCGAGTACGTCGTGGTCCTGGACCTGGACGGCATCCGCCGCTCGCACCCGAGCCCCGACCGCATCGGGCGGCCCGTCTCCACCGACCCCGGCGAGGTGCTGGCCGGCCGCGAGGTCATGGAGATCGACGAGGGCACCCTGGGCCGCTCGGCCCGCGGCAAGGTCCCGCTGCTCGCCGCCGACGGGGAGATCGTCGGCGCCGTGTCCGTCGGCATCGCCTACGACAGCGTCCAGGGCCGCCTGCTCGGCGCCATCCCGGGCCTGCTCGCGTACGCCGGCGGGGCCCTCGCGGCGGGCGCGCTCGCCGCCTACCTGCTCTCGCGCAGGATTCAGCGGCAGACCCGCGACCTGGCCTTCTCCGATATCGCGGGCCTGCTCGCCGAACGCGAGGCGATGCTGCACTCCATCCGCGAAGGCGTGATCGCCCTCGACCGGGCCGGCCGGGTCCGGCTGGTCAACGACGAGGCGGCCCGGCTGCTGGGCCTCGCACCCGAGGCCGCCGACGCCGCCACGGGGCGCGCCTTGGACGAGGTGCTCGGCGCGGGCCGCACCACCGAGGTCCTCACCGGCCGGGTCACCGGCCGCGATCTGCTCACCGTCCAGGGCACCCGGGTCCTGGTCGCCAACCGGATGCCCACCGAGGACGGCGGAGCCGTGGCCACCCTGCGCGACCGCACCGAGCTGGAGCACCTGGGCCGCGAGCTCGACTCCACCAAGGGCCTGATCGACGCCCTGCGCGCCCAGGACCACGAGCACGCCAACCGGCTCCACACCCTCCTCGGCCTGCTGGAACTGGGCCTGTTCGAGGAGGCCGTCGAGTTCGTCACGGAGGTGGTCGGGGTGCACCGCAGCACCACCGAGCAGGTCACCGAGCGGGTGCACGACCCCCTGCTCGCCGCCCTCCTGATGGGCAAGGCCACGGTCGCGGCCGAGCGCGGGGTCCCCCTGCGGCTGGCCGATTCCGCTCTGCTGCCCGACCGCCTCGTCGACCCGGGAGGCCTGGTCACCATCCTCGGCAACCTGGTCGACAACGCGCTGGACGCCGCGGTCGGCTCGCCCGCGCCGCTGGTCGAGGTCGACATCCGGGCCGACGGCCGCACGGCGGTCCTGCGGGTCCGCGACAGCGGCCCCGGCGTCCCGGTGGCGCGCCGCGAGGAGATCTTCACCGAGGGCTGGTCGACCAAGCAGCCCCGGGCCGGGGCCCACCGCGGACGCGGGCTCGGCCTCGCCCTGGTGCGGCGCCTGGCCGAACGGCAGGGCGGCACGGTCCGGGCCGGCGAGGCGGCGGACGGCGGGGCGGAATTCTCCGTCTTCCTCCCGGAGGCCCTGCGATGAGCGCCGCCGGCACCTTCAATCCTCCCGGCACGCCCGGCACGCCCGGCGGATCCGGCGCTCCCCACGGGTCCGGCGCCTTCGACGTGCTGGTCGTCGACGACGACGTGCGCGTCGCCCGGATCAATGCCGCCTACGTGGCCAAGGTGCCGGGCTTCCGGGTGTCGGCCCGGGCCCATTCGGCGGCAAAGGCGCTGGCGCTCCTCGACTCCCGCCCCGTGGACCTGATCCTCCTCGACCACTACCTCCCGGACGAGAACGGCCTCGACCTGGTCCGGCGCCTGCGCGAGCGCGGCCACCACACCGACGTGATCATGGTGACGGCCGCCCGCGACCTGGCCACGGTCCAGGCCGCGATGCGCCTGGGCGCCCTCCAGTACCTGGTCAAGCCCTTCACCTTCGCGGGCCTGCGCACCCGCCTGGAGGCCTACGGGGCCCTGCGACGCACCCTGGACACGGGCGGCGAGGCCGAGCAGGCGGAGGTGGACCGGATCTTCGGCGCCCTCGCCGCGGCCGGCGCCGACGCACCGAGCGACCTCCCCAAGGGCCACTCCCCCACCACCGCCGACCTGGTCCGCGGGATCCTGCGCACGGCCGAAGGCCCGCTCTCCACGCAGCAGATCGCCGACCGTGCGGGCATCAGCCGCCAGACCGCCCAGCGCTACCTCAAGCTCCTCGACCGCGCCGGCCGCGTCGTCCTCGCCCTGCGGTACGGCGAGACCGGCCGCCCGGAACACCGCTACGCCTGGCGTCCGCCCATTACCGGGTGATGCCGGCCAGCCGGTCGCTGAGCTCCCAGAGCCTGGCCGCGGCTTCCGGGTCGGCCGCGTGCGGGGAGAGGCCGGCGGGCGGCGCGGCCCGCGCGGTGCGGTGGTTGCGGGCATCGAGGGTGGCGGGGTCGGGTTCGCCGACGGTCGTGATGTCGTTGTCCCGGCAGTAGACGCCGCCCATCCCGTCGAGCAGGGGGCTGGTGGCGCACCAGACGGTGGTGGAGGCACCCTGCTGGACCGTCTTCTTGCCCGCGTGGGGGTCGACGACCGCCCGGCCGCTCGCGTCGGCCAGGCCCATCGCCCGCAGGCTCTCGGGAGTGGTGTAGCGGCTGAGGTTGGTGTCGATGATGGCGCCGGGGTGCAGGGAGAACCCGCGGATGCCCTCGCCTCGGCCCCGCCGGTCCAGCTCGCGGGCGAAGAGGATGTTGGCGGTCTTGGACTGGCCGTAGCCGAGCATGGGCAGGTACTCGCGCCGCTCGAACTGGGGATCCTCGAAGTCGATCCCGCACATCCGGTGCGCGGCGGCGGAGACCGCGACCACCCGGGCCCCGGCGGCCCGCGCGAGGGCGGGCCGGAGCCGGGCTGCGAGCTGGTGGTGCCCCAGGTGGTTGGTGGCGAAGTGGGATTCGCAGCCGCGTGCGTCCCGGGCGAGCGGCACGGCCATGATCCCGGCGCTGTTCACCAGGATGTGGAGCGGGCTGCCCGTGGCGAGGAACCGCTCGGCGAAGGCGTCCACGGAGGCGGGGTCGATCAGGTCGAGCCGCTCGATCTGCACCCCGTCCACGGCCCCGACGGCGGCGAGCGCCTCGGCCGCCCGGTCCGGGTGCCGTACGGGAACCACCACGCGGGCTCCCGCCGCGCGCAGGACCCGGGCGGTCTCCAGGCCGATGCCCGAGTGCCCGCCGGTCACGACGGCCGTCCGGCCGCTCAGGTCGATGCCCTCGATCACGTCCTCGGCGGTGGAGGCGGCGTCGAAGGGGTTGTGCGCCAGGGGTTGCTGCGGGGTGCTCACGGATGCTCCAGGAAGGTCGGTTCTCGGGCCGCGGCGCGTCCGCCCGGGCGGCCGTGGGCGCCGGTCGGTCAGCCCGCGACCGGCAGCGGGTGCTCCGCGAGGCTGCGGGCGCAGTCGGCGAGGGTGTCGGCGGCGGGCCTGGTGCGCCAGCCCAGCACGCGTTCGGCCTTGTCCGGGACGTGCAGGTGCTTGCGTCCCAGGTAGGGGGTCAGGGCCCGCAGGCCCGGCGTGACCCGCGCGAGGAGGCGTACGGCCGTGTCGGGCAGCGTCCGGGTGGGCACCTTGGCGGCCGCGACGCCGAGCCGGTCGCGCAGGACGTCGGCCAGCTCGGACATCCACAGGAACTCGCCCGCGCCGATGAACCGCTGCCCGGCCGCCTCCGGGGCGGTCATGGCGCGTACGTGGAGGTCGGCGAGGTCCCGGACGTCCACGACCTCGAAGCCGATCCGGGCCGTTCCCGGCATGCCGCCGAGCAGGCGTTCCACGATCTGCGCCGAGCCGCGCTGGGAGTGGTGCAGGAGCGGCCCGAAGACCGCTCCGGGCAGCACGGTGACCAGTCGCCGTTCGGCGTCCCGCTCGCGCATGAACTGCCAGGCGGCCTGCTCGGCGACGGCCTTGGACTTCCGGTAGGCGGTCAGGGTCGGATCGGCGGTGTCCGTCCAGCGGGTCTCGTCGCTGACGCTGTCCGGTGCGCCCAGCGGCGGGCTGGCGGCGGCGCAGGCCGAGGTCATGACCACGCGTTCGACCCCGGCGTCCACGGCGGCGCGAAGGACGCGCAGGGCGCCGTCGCGGGCCGGTCCGATCAGCGCGTCCGGATCCTTGGGGGCGTCGCCCCCGAGCGGGGAGGCCACGTGCAGCACGTAGCCGCAGCCCTCCACCGCACGGTCCCAGCCGGCGTCCGAGGTGAGGTCGGCGACGGCGAATCCGAGCCGGTCCCGGGCGGCTTCGTAACCGTCGGCGCCGAGGCCCGCGGCGGCGGCCGCCCGGACGGCGTCCTCGCGGCCGGGCCCGCGCACGGTGGTCCGTACCTGGTAGCCCTGTTCCAGCAGCCGGGTGACGCACCAGCCGGCCACGTATCCCGTACCCCCGGTCACCAGCACCGTTGCGGTCATGTCGCACTCCTCCTCACCCGTCGGGCAGGGAGTGCCCCAGGTGTGCTCTACTGGTCCGGAGACCTCTCCGGTACGCCCTTCCAACGTAACGGAGACCTCTCCGGTACGCAAACGGGAGCGCGGGGCACGAGCTCCCGCACACGGAGGAGCCACACACATGACCACCGGCGGCGAACGGGTTCCGGCCCGACGGACCGACGCACTCCGCAACCGTGCCCGGATCATCGACGTCGCCCGGGAGATGCTCACCGCGACCCCCGACACCTCGACGAACGCCATCGCCAAGGCCGCCGGCGTGGGCCCGGGCACGCTCTACCGGCACTTCCCCACCCGGGAAGACCTGATCGTGGCCGTGTACCTGCACGAGGTCGAGCAACTCGCCGCGTACGCCCCCGCACTCCTGGAGGACCATCCGCCCCTGGAGGCGCTCAGGCTCTGGCTCGACCGCCTCGCCCACTACGGCCGGATCAAGCACGGCCTCACCGACGTGCTCCACGCCCTGACCGACGAACGGCTCGCGGGCGAGAACTACCGCCTCGTCATCGGCGCCGTCATCACCCTCCTCGACGCGGCGAAGGCCGCCGGGGTCGTCCGCGCGGACGCGGACCCCGACGACCTCCTGCTCATGCTCGGCTTCCTCTGGCGCGTGGGCCCGGGCCCCGAGGGCGAGGCACGCGCCGGCCGCCTGATCGACCTCGTGATCGACGGCCTGCGGCACGGCGCACCGCGCGGGCGGGACTCCGGCGAAAGGTCCTAGACCGCCCCGGCGCCCGTCAGCGCACGGACCTCGGTTTCGGCGTGCCGCCGCTCGTCCGGCTCCTCCGCCGAGGTCACGGTGCCCAGCCAGCCCGCCAGGAAGCCCAGCGGGATGGACACGATGCCCGGGTTCTGGAGCGGGAAGTACTGGAAGTCCACGCCCGGGAACAGGGATTCGGGGCTGCCCGAGACCACCGGGGACAGGGCCACCAGCAGCACGGCCGGGAGCAGTCCCCCGTACACCGACCAGACGGCGCCCCGCGTGGTGAACCCGCGCCAGAACAGCGAGTACAGGAGCACCGGCAGGTTCGCCGAGGCCGCCACCGCGAAGGCCAGACCCACCAGGAAGGCCACGTTCAGGTCCTGGGCGAGCAGACCCAGCGCGATCGCCACCGCCCCGATCCCGACGGCCGCCACCCGGGCCACCGCCACCTCGCTGCGCTGCCGGGCGTGACGGCGCTTGAGCGAGGCATACAGGTCGTGGGCGACGGAGGCCGACGAGGCGAGGGTGATCCCCGCGACCACCGCGAGGATGGTCGCGAAGGCGATGGCCGCCACGAAGGCGAACAGCACCGCGCCGCCGGTCGAGTCGGCCCCGCCGCCCAGGAAGGCCGCGAGCAGCGGAACCGCGGTGTTCCCCGAGGCGTTGGAGGCCCGGACCTCCTCCGGTCCGAGCAGGGCCGCCGCGCCGAAGCCGAGCACGATGGTCATCAGGTAGAAGCCGCCGATCAGCCCGATCGCCCACACCACCGACCGGCGGGCCGCCCGCGCCGTGGGCACGGTGTAGAAGCGGGACAGGATGTGCGGCAGCCCGGCCGTCCCCAGGACCAGGGCGAGCCCGAGGCTCATGAAATCGAAGCGGGCCGTCCAGTCGCCGCCGTACTTGAGCCCGGGGCCCAGGAAGCGGTCGCCGTACCCGCTGCGCTCGGCGGCGCTGCTGAGCAGCTGGTCGAAATTCCCGTGGAAGCGCAGCAGTACGAGCACGGTCAGGGTGATCGCCCCGCCCATCAGCAGTACGGCCTTGACGATCTGGATCCAGGTGGTGGCCCGCATGCCGCCGAAGGACACGTAGATCACCATGAGCGCACCGACCCCGATGACGGTCAGCGTCCGTGCGGCCCGGCCGGAATCGGAGAGCAGCAGGCCCACGAGGCTGCCGGCGCCGACCATCTGCGCGACGAGGTACAGCACGGAGACGACCACCGAGGAGGTCCCGGCGGCGATCCGCACCGGCCGCTCCTTCATGCGGGCGACGACCACGTCGGCGAGGGTGAACCGGCCGCAGTTGCGGACGAGTTCGGCGACGAGGAACAGGACCACCAGCCAGGCGACGAGGAAGCCCACCGAATACAGCAGGCCGTCGTAGCCGAAGAGGGCGATGAGCCCGGAGATGCCGAGGAAGGAGGCGGCTGACATGTAGTCGCCGGCGATGGCGAAACCGTTCTCCATCGGGGAGAACAGCCGCCCGCCCGCGTAGAACTCCTCCGCCGAACCGTGCCGGTTGCGGCTCACCCAGGTGGTGATGCCCAGGGTGACGGCGATGAAGACGCTGAACAGGAGCAGCGCGAGTGTCTGGTGCTCGGTGGTCACCGGCCCGCCCCCCGTCCCCGGGTGCGCTCCCCGGCGTCCGCCCGGCGGACCTGCTCCTGCTCGAAGACCGTCCAGCGCAGGTCCAGCGCCGCGCGGTCGCGCCGCAGCCGGGCGTGGCGGGCGTAGGCCCAGGTCAGGACGAAGGTGCTGAGGAACTGGCCGAGGCCCGCGAGGAGGGCCACGTTGACGGACCCGAACACGGGCCGGGCCATCATGCCGGGCGCCGTGGTGGCGGCGATCACGTAGGCGACGTACCAGAGGAAGAAGCCGACGGTGGCGGGGACGACGAACCTCCGGTAGCGGCCGCGCACCTCCTGGAAGGCGGCGCTGCGCTGCACTTCGAGGTAGATGTCGGACGCCGCTCGCGCGGGCGCGCCGCCCGGGGAGGAACTCGGCGGTGACGTTTCCGCTCCGCCCGATCCCTCGCCTGCGCCGGCACTCTCGCCCTCGCCCCAACCGACGGCCAGTGCGTCGTACCAGGGGTCGTCCAGCCGGATCGTTCCGGCATCACGACCTTCGTGCTTGTCCACCGAACTCTCCTTGTCCGCCGCCGCAGTGGCCGCGTGCCCACAAGGATGTGCGGGAGAAACGGTTTCCGGACTGGTGTCCCGGTGCTCTTCACTCCATCAGGTGATGGAGTGAAGAGCACGGGTGTGCCAGTGCCACGGAAGTGCCACCGGGGATCCCCCGGCGGCCCCCGGTCCGGTCAGGCGTCGATCCGCGAACGGTCGAGGGTGGCGGCGGAGCTGGTGATGAACTCCTTGCGCGGAGCCACCTCGTTGCCCATGAGCAGGTCGAAGACCGACTCGGCCGAGTCCAGGTCGCCGATGTTGATCCGGCGCAGGGTGCGGAACCGGGGATCCATGGTGGTCTCCGCCAGCTGGTCGGCATCCATCTCGCCGAGGCCCTTGTAGCGCTGGATCGAGTCCTTGTACCGGACGTTCTTGCGCTGGTACTCCAGGAGGGTCTGGCGCAGCTCGTTGTCCGAGTACGTGTAGACGTATTTGTCCTGGCCCTTCTTCGGCTGGACGAGCTCGATCCGGTGCAGCGGCGGCACCGCGGCGAAGACCCGGCCCGCCTCGACCATCGGGCGCATGTAGCGCTGGAAGAGCGTGAGCAGCAGGCAGCGGATGTGCGCGCCGTCCACATCGGCGTCCACGAGCAGGACGATCTTCCCGTAGCGGGCGGCGTCGATGTCGAAGGTCCGGCCCGAACCGGCTCCTATGACCTGGATGATCGCCCCGCACTCGGCGTTCTTGAGCATGTCCGAGACCGAGGACTTCTGGACGTTGAGGATCTTGCCCCGGATGGGCAGCAGCGCCTGGAATTCCGAATTCCGGGCGAGCTTGGCCGTACCGAGCGCCGAGTCGCCCTCGACGATGAAGAGCTCGCTGCGCTCCACGTCGTCGCTGCGGCAGTCGGCCAGCTTGGCGGGCAGCGAGGAGGACTCCAGCGCGGTCTTGCGGCGCTGCGCCTCCTTGTGCTGGCGGGCCGCGATCCGGGTCCGGGCGGCCGCGACGATCTTCTCCATGACGGAGCGGGCCTGCTGCTTGTCGTCCCGCTTGGTGGAGGTCAGGAAGGCCTTGAGCTCCTTGGCGACGACGGCCGCGACGATCCGGGTGGCCGCCGAGGTGCCGAGCACCTCCTTGGTCTGCCCCTCGAACTGCGGCTCGGCGAGGCGGACGGTGACGACCGCCGTCATGCCCTCCATCGCGTCGTCCTTGACCACGTCGTCCTCGGCGACGCGCAGCAGCTTCGCGGAGCGCAGCACCTCGTTCACGGTCTTGGTGACCGAGCGCTCGAAGCCGGAGATGTGGGTGCCGCCCTTGGGGGTGGCGATGATGTTCACGAACGACTTCACGTTCGTCTCGTACCCCGTGCCCCAGCGCAGGGCGATGTCGACGCCGAGCTCGCGGGTGACCTCGGTGGGGGTCATGTGGCCGCGGTCGTCGAGGACCGGGACGGTCTCCTTGAAGATGCCGGTGCCGGTGAGGCGCAGGATGTCGCAGGCCGCCTTGTCCTGGGCGAGGTACTCGCAGAACTCGCTGATGCCCCCGTCGAAGCGGAAGGTCTCCTCGGTCTTGCCGGCGCCTTCCAGGCCCCGCTCGTCGCGGACCACGATGGTCAGGCCGGGTACGAGGAAGGCCGTCTGGCGGGCGCGCTGGTAGAGCGTGTCCAGCGTGAGCTTGGCGTCCTTGAGGAAGATCTGCCGGTCGGCCCAGTAGCGGATGCGGGTGCCCGTCTTGCCCTTGGCGATCCGCTTGCCCTTGCGCAGACCGTTGGCGGGGTCGAAGGGGCTGTCGGGGCCCTGCTCGGTGAACATGCCGGGGACGCCGCGGCGGAAGCTGATGGCCTGCGTCGCGCTGCCCCGGTCGACCTCCACGTCCAGACGCGCCGAGAGGGCGTTGACGACGGAGGCGCCGACGCCGTGCAGGCCGCCGGAGGCCGCGTACGACCCGCCGCCGAACTTGCCGCCGGCGTGCAGCTTGGTCATGACGACCTCGACCCCGGAGAGGCCGGTCTTGGGCTCGACGTCCACGGGGATGCCGCGGCCGTTGTCGCGGACCTCCACGGAGGAGTCCTCGTGGAGGATCACCTCGATGTGGTCGCAGTACCCGCCCAGGGCCTCATCGACGGAATTGTCGATGATCTCCCAGAGGCAGTGCATGAGGCCCCGGCTGTCGGTGGAGCCGATATACATGCCGGGGCGCTTGCGGACGGCCTCGAGGCCCTCGAGGACGAGCAGGTGCCGCGCGGTGTAGTTGGAGCCGTCCCGGTCTGCTCCGGTCAGCAGTGCGCTGGAAGGCACGGACGTGTCGGCGGTCACGCAGTTCGCTCCTCGCTGAATTTCTTTTCTGGCCCGGTCGGGCGCAGTGGTGGCTCGGTTGCCGTTGGAAGGGTACCGAGGCCTGGTAGAGCCGATGCAACGCCATCCCAGCCCCTTCACCAGCCTAGTGCAGGTCCGCACGCATGTTCGATCCCCCGTGAGGGTGAAGCAAACATCACGTTCCCTTCCGCGCATGAACCATTTAGTGTTCGGGCACGTCCTCATCAACAACCGGCACTCAGCCGGAGAGGGCAGAACTGCGACAAGCGAACGACCTGACAACGCGAAACCGTAAAGCAACGCAATACGGCTCCTTCGCCGCCAACCGGCAACGGCCGGCCAGCTTCGGAAGGAAGTTTCGAGGAAAAGCCGCGAGCGGGAACGTTTTCGGCCTGGTTGGATGTTGACCCTGGTACGACAGCTCGTCGAGCTAGAGAAGAGGCGACGTGACTACTGTTCTGACACCCGCGACCCCGCTGACGGCCGCTGACCGATGCGACCGTTGCGGCGCCCAGGCATATCTGCGCGTCGTCCTGCTGAGCGGCGGTGAACTGCTCTTCTGCGCCCACCACGGACGCAAGTTCGAGCCGGAACTCAAGAAGATCGCCGCGGAAATACAGGATGAGACCGAGCGGCTTACGTCCGCTCCGGCAGCCAGTGCTGCCGAACCCGAGGACCGCTGACACAAGGCCTACACCTCGCATCCGACGAGCCAGGACCGGCGTAGCCGGTCGACGGGCGGTACCTCTGCGACCCAGAGGGACCGCCCGTCCTCATGTCCGGACGGGGTTCAGCGCCGCGGCGCCGGCCGGTCCCCTGCCGCGAGGCCCCTCCCGGGCCCCTGAGCGGGGCGTACGCCCACTCCCAGCGCTCCGTGGGCACCAGGACGGCCCAGCTCCCCGCGGGCCGCCTCCGGGCCGCTGGCGGAGTCGGCGACGAAACCGATCAGCGGTGCGATCCGCGTGTACACCCCGGGGCTGTCCGCCCGCCCGCAGCCGCGCCCCCACGACACCAGCCCGATCAGCCGGCCCTGGGCCACCAGGGGGCCGCCGCTGTCCCCCTGGCAGGCGTCCTTGCCGCCCTCGCGGTCCCCCGCGCACACCATGGAGTCGGCCCGGTACTGACCGTCGGCGTCCCCCGGGTAGGCCCGCCCGCACACCTCGTCCGCCAGCACCGTCACCCTGGCGGCCCGCAGCGCGTAGGCGTAGTCGCCGAAGCCGCTGGTGTCTCCCCAGCCGTACACGGCCGCCTCGGTGCCGGCCCCGTAGGCCGGATGCCCGGAGCCGGCCATCGGCAGCACGTTCTGCGCGGCCACGGCTTCGGCCAGCTCCAGCACCGCCAGGTCCCCGGCATTGCTGCCCGGGTCGTAGGCCGGGTTCACCCGGGCGGACCGCACCGCGATCTCCCGGCCCTCGCCGGCGCGCAGCTCCGTACGCCCGGTGATCACCCGGAAGTCGCGGACCGATTCGACCGGGCCTCCCAGCACCTGGCGCCCCAGGCAGTGGGCCGCGGTCACCACCTTGGTCGGGGTGACGAGGACCCCCCCGCAGAACTGGCCGCCGCGCGTACCCCCGAACCGGTCACGGCTCGCAAGGGCCACGACCCACGGGGCATCGGCCACCTTCACCGGCGTTCCGCCGATCACCACGCTGTCCGCGGCCGCTCGCGGCGCCTGGAAGAGCGGCGCCGCCGCCGCTCCCGCCGCCAGGGTCAGCGCTCCCGCCAGGACACGGGCAAAGGGACGACGCATGAGGCCTCCTGACTCCGAGTGTGCATGACTCCACTCAGAGTGGGACGCCCGGTGGCCGTGCGCACCCGCGCGGCCACCGGCGACGACCTGCGGCGAACCCCTCGCCGCCCCGTCGGCCCGAATCAGTCGAGGTAGTCGCGCAGCACCTGGGACCGGGACGGGTGGCGCAGCTTCGACATGGTCTTCGACTCGATCTGGCGGATGCGCTCACGGGTGACCCCGTAGACCTTGCCGATCTCGTCGAGGGTCTTGGGCTGGCCGTCCGTGAGGCCGAAGCGCATCGAGACCACCCCGGCCTCGCGCTCGCTCAGCGTGTCGAGGACCGAGTGCAGCTGCTCCTGCAGGAGCGTGAAGCTCACGGCGTCGGCCGGTACGACCGCTTCGGAGTCCTCGATCAGGTCGCCGAACTCGCTGTCGCCGTCCTCACCGAGCGGGGTGTGGAGCGAGATCGGCTCGCGGCCGTACTTCTGGACCTCGATGACCTTCTCGGGGGTCATGTCGAGTTCCTTGGCCAGCTCCTCCGGAGTGGGCTCGCGGCCCAGGTCCTGGAGCATCTGGCGCTGGACTCGGGCCAGCTTGTTGATGACCTCGACCATGTGCACCGGGATGCGGATGGTGCGGGCCTGGTCGGCCATGGCGCGGGTGATCGCCTGCCGGATCCACCAGGTGGCGTACGTGGAGAACTTGTAGCCCTTGGTGTAGTCGAACTTCTCCACGGCACGGATCAGACCCAGGTTGCCCTCCTGGATCAGGTCCAGGAAGAGCATGCCGCGGCCGGTGTAGCGCTTGGCGAGGGAGACCACGAGGCGGAGGTTGGCCTCCAGCAGGTGGTTCTTGGCCCGGCGGCCGTCCTCGGCGATGATCTCCAGCTCGCGCTTGAGCTTGGGCGCCAGCTTGTCGGAGTTGGCGAGCTTGTCCTCGCCGAAGAGCCCGGCCTCGATGCGCTTGGCGAGCTCGACCTCCTGCTCGGCGTTGAGGAGGGGGACCTTGCCGATCTGCTTGAGGTAGTCCTTGACGGGGTCGGCGGTGGCGCCGGCCACGGCGACCTGCTGGGCCGGGGCGTCGTCCTCGTCGTCCGAGATGACGAAGCCCTTGCTCTCGGCGCCTTCCTCCTCGTCCTCGGACTCGGCCTTGGCGGCGGGACCGTCTTCCCCGGACTCCTCGTCGCCCGCGTCGTCGGCGTCCTTCTTGGCGGCGGTCTTCTTCGCCGCCGTCTTCTTCGCCGCGGCCTTCTTGGCGGGCGCGGCCTTCTTCGCGGCCGTCTTCTTCGCCGCCGTCTTCTTGGCGGCGGGCTCGGTCACGGTCCCCTCCGCGAGGGCCTCGGCGCCGCTGTCGGCGCCGGACTCGACGGGATTCGTTTCCGCCGCCCCGGCCACCGCGTCCGGTGCGGCCGCGGCCGACGTCCCGGCCGCCGCCTTCTTGGCGACGGGCTCGGTGGCCGTCCGCTTGACGGGGCTCTTCGCTGCGACGCTCTTGCGGGTGGTGCGCTTGGGCGACTCCGCGGCACTGACCATCAGCGTCACACCCTCTTCCTCGAGGATCTGGTTGAGGCTGCGCAGAACATTCTTCCACTGGGTCGCAGGAATCTGGTCAGCCTCGAAGGCCCGACGCACGTCATCGCCGGCGATCTGCCCCTCGGCCTTGCCCCGCTCGATGAGCGCCATCACAGACTCGGAATCGGCGATCTCCGGCGGGAGCGTACGGGATGTGCTGGCCGACACGAACAACCTCTCGGAACGATGGAAACGGCTTCCGACCCCGGCCTGGTGGTGCTGGACCGGAGCCGACGACCACCGACTGGGGATGGGCCGGGGGCGCGGGCAGGGGCCGGGGAGCTGCACAGCATCCCCAAGGGCTGCTGTCTTCCCTCCGTCGGCCATCACCTCTTAGGTCATCGCGTGACCTCGCGGAGCGTTACGCCCAATCTTCGTGGCCCGAGTCACACCACGTTTGATGCCATGCCGGTCATACCGTGATTTCTGCACGTCCGGTCTGCCCGAACACGCCCCGTTTCGCGGGCCGGACGGCTCCCCGGAATCGGCGTCCCGACGGCCGCGGACCGGAGCCGGCAACCGGCCGGGGCGCTCAGAACCCCGGCGGGGAGCCGGACTCCGCTGCCGCCGGGCCCTGCCCGGACCCCGTCCGGGCCTGCCGCCCGGGACCGGCAGCCCACCGGTGCGCCCGCGCCCTCGCGCTGCTGCCCGTCAGTGCTCGCGCGGGGCCGGGACCACGCGCTCGACCTCCGGATGCACCGTCAGGAGCTGGCGCATGGCGTTCTCCGCGCCCACCGCGTCGCCGGCGGCGAGGCACTCGACCATGCGCGCGTGGTGCGCCACGCAGGTCTCGCTGGGGCGGTCGCAGGCGGTGATGGGACTGCCTGACACCTGGAGGGCGGAGGAGACGATGCCGGAGAGGTGCTCCAGCATGCGGTTGGCCGCGACCTGGATGAGCAGGGCGTGGAACTCGTGGTCCGCACGCGCGAAGGTGATCGAATCGCCCTGCCCGAGGGCGTGTCCCATGATCTCGACCATGTCGACGAGGCGCTGCTGGATCTCCGGACGGCCGTGGCCGGCGGCGAGGCGGGCGGCGAGCGGTTCGATGGTCCAGCGCAGCTCGCCCAGCTCGCGGCGCTGGTCGTCGCGCTGCGGGCCGAAGGCACGCCACTCGATGATGTCGGGGTCGAGCAGGTTCCAGTCGGCGACCGGGCGGACCCGGGTGCCGACGTTGGGGCGGGCGCTGACGAGGCCCTTGGCCTCGAGGACGCGCAGGGATTCGCGGACGACGGTGCGGGAGACCTCGAAACGCTGGCCGATCTCCTCGGGAACCAGCGGGCGGTCCGCGCCGAGGTCACCGGAAACGATCATCTGGCCGAGCTGCTGGACGAGTTGGCCGTGCAGTCCGCGGCCGCGGCTGCCTGCGGCGCGGCGGCCGACCCGGCTCAACTCGATGTCGGATCCGTCCCAGTGGGGCACTCCCACCCGGTCGGCCCCCGAGGCCTCCGGGTAGGGGTAGCGGTCGAGTTCACCCGCGCCGGCGAGGCCGGAATCGGCATGGCGGGCGGCGGTCATCATGGTGTGCGCAAGGGTACTCACGAATCCTTTGTCGGCCGTGTCTCCGCGACCCTTGAGGTCTTTGGTGAAAAGCACACGAAAGGGTGATCGGTGCCACCTACGCAATTGACGACTTATCATAAAGAACCGGGCCTTTTGCGGGGAGTTGCGGTCCGCCGGGTCTGATGTGGACCACAACGGTCCCGTTGGGTCCGGACCGGCACCGGAACGATCACCAACGATCCCTCACAAACGGACGCGGCCTCGCAGTCCTGTGAACCCATAGGCGCACAACAGGACCATCAGCGACAACACCAGCGCGGTGCCGACCGGTTGGGCCATGACCCGGATCGCCCCGAGGACCACGCGGTCCGCCTCCGGCGGCCACTGCGCCCAGGCCAGGCCGCGCAGCCGCTCCGCGAGTCCGGTGACCGGGTACGCGGACGGGCCGTCCAGGGCCTTGCGCACGAGCGGTACGACCATGACCGGTACGGCGAGCACCGCGGCCAGGCCTGCGGAGGCGGACCGGAAGGCGCCCGAGGCCAGGACCCCGGACCAGGCGCAGCCGATGAGCAGCCCTGCCCAACTCGCACCCGGGGAGACCCATTCCGCGGGCGTACGGAGCGGCCCGCTGCCGAACACCAGGGTCAGGGCGGCGGCGTCGGCGGTCACCGCGAGGGCGCCGAGCAGCAGCGCCAGGGCGGCGCTGACGCCGAGTTTCGCCGTGAGCAGCCCGAGTCGGCGCGGGACGGTGCCGCGGTCGGCGGCGAGCGCGGGGTAGCGGTACTCCTCGCCGAAGGCCAGGGCTCCGAGCAGTCCGGCCCCGAGCGCGGCGGGCGGCAGCGGGAGCAACTCCGGCCAGGCGGCCAGCAAACGGTTCTGCGGGGTGTGGCCGACCCGGGCCAGCACCAGCGCGGTGACGACGGATACGGCGACGACGAAGGCGGCGGTGAGCACGGGGGTGGCGGTGCCGAAGGTCCGGTGCAGCTCGTAGCGCAGGGGCCGCAGCGGGCCGCCGAGCCGGCGCACGGCCGAGGCGGGCCCGCCCGAACGGGACGAGCGGGACGAGCGGGCGGAGCGCGCGGAGCGGTGCCGGTCGCCGCCGCCCGCTCCGGACGCGGCAGACGTTCCGTCGGCGGCCGTGGCCGGGGCCGCGGCCCCGGATCCGGCGCGGTCCCGGGCGCGCGGCAGGGCCGGCTGCGCTCCCGCGTCGCCGGTCTCGTCGGCGAGTTGGTGGACGAGCACGCCGTGCCGGAAGGCGGCCTCGCCGACCTCCGCGCAGTTGCTGCCGTAGACGGACAGCCGGCTGCCGCTCTCCTCCACGATCTCCACCGTGCGCTGGGCGGCCCGCGCCTCCCGGCCCAGTACGTCGGCCAGCCGGGCCGCGTGCGGGGTACGTACGGCGACGCGGGGCCGCAGCCGCGTGCGGGCGAACTCGGCGGCGTCCTGGTCGGCGACGAGCCGGCCCGCCTCGATGCTCACGACCCGGTCCGCGCTGCGGGCGGCCTCCTTCGCGTCGTCGGTGGTGAAGAGCACCGCGCCGCCGAGGGAGGCGTGGCCGCGCAGCAGCCCGTGCAGCCAGCTCCGTTCACGGGGCGAGAGCCCGGCGGCGGGCTCGTCGAGGAGGAGCGTGCAGGGGTCGGAGAGCAGTGCGGCGGCCAGTGCGACCCTGCGCTCCATGCCGAGCGAGAGCGAGCCGAGCCGCTGGTCGCGCAGTCCCGCGACGCCGACGACCTCCAGCATGGCGTCGGCCCGCGCGGCCGGCACGCCGGCGGCGGCGCAGAGCATCCGCAACTGGCCGCGCACGGTGCGCGAGGGGTTGCCGGGGAGGTCGCCGAGGAGCACGCCGACCTCGCGGCCCGGATGCGGGATCCGGTGCAGGGGGCGCCCTCGGAAGTAGGTGACTCCGCGGCCCGGTTCGAGTTCGAGCATGAGCCGCAGCGCGGTGGTTTTGCCCGAGCCGGGTTCGCCAAGCAGTGCGGTCACGCTCCCGGGGCGGGCCTCGAAGGTGAGGTCGTCCACGAGGGGCGGCTGGTTTCGGCGGGGGGTGCTGGTGAGTCCGATGGCCTGGAGCATCGCTTCTCTCGCGGGGGGTGAGACCGCTCTGCGGCAGGGTGAATTCCGCTAACAAGATAACGCGATATGTCCGATTTACGGCGCAGGTCGCCGCGCATCTCACCCGTGTCGGCGCCGGAGCCGTGCCCCACGGCCGCGCCCGCCCGGATCCCGGCCGGGCCTCCGGCCCGGGTGGCGCCCCGGAGGTGGTGCGGGGCGCCCGTGCGTCAGACTTCCGGGCGCAGCATCGGCGGGTTGAGCAGGGTGGCCCCGCCGGCCCGGAACAGCTGGGCGGGGCGGCCGCCCTGACGTGTCGTCGTACCCCCGGCGGGCACCAGGAACCCCGGGGTGCCGGTGACCTTGCGGTGGAAGTTGCGGGGGTCGAGGGCGACCCCCCAGACCGCTTCGTAGACCCGGCGCAGCTCGCCGACGGTGAACTCGGGCGGGCAGAAGGCGGTGGCCAGCGAGGAGTACTCGATCTTCGAGCGGGCCCGCTCGACCCCGTCGGCGAGGATCTGCTCGTGGTCGAAGGCGAGTCCGGCGCCGGTCTGGCCGTCGGTCGACAGGAGCTCGTCGACGGGGGCCCAGCGCGCGCTGTTGGCATCGCCGCCGGCCCGGGGGGCGGGCAGGTCCGGAGCCAGCACCAGATGCGCGACGCTGACCACGCGCATGCGCGGATCCCTCTTCGGATCGCCGTAGGTCGCCAGCTGTTCGAGGTGTGCGCCGTTGCCCACGTCCGGAGCGGCCGGGTCGTGGGCGCAGAGGCCGGTCTCCTCGGACAGCTCGCGGGCGGCGGCCGCCGACAGGTCCTCGTCCCCGCGCACGAAGCCGCCGGGCAGTGCCCAGCGTCCCTGGAACGGCTGCTCACCCCGTCGGATGACCAGCGCGCAGAGCGCATGGCGCCGCACGGTGAGCACGACCAGGTCGACGGTGACGGCGAAGGGCGGAAAGGCCGACGGGTCGTAGGGCGACATGCCGCGATCATAGTCGTCTGCCTGACGATAAACAGAGCTTTGCGGATCTTAGGACCCGGGAACCGGACGCTCCGGCCCGCTCCGGCCCGATCGGCAGGGCGCCGCCTACCCGCCCAGTTGAAGCGCATCGGCGGCCTCCTCCACCATGCCCAGGCCCAGCCGGCTGATCCGGACGGCGAAGGGCTCCCCCGAAACCCGCAGCCCGGACAGGCGGAGCCCGCCGAGCGGAGCACCGGGGAGCGGTACGAGGGCGACCGTGCCGGCGGGGGCGTCCGGGCGGATACCGGCCAGGGCGGTCAGTACGTGGATCCCCGCGGCCGCCGCGACCGCCGCCGGACGGCAGGCCGCCGGATGCGGAAGCGGAGCGCTGCCCGCGGTGCGCTGCTCGGCCGCGTACATCTCCGGGAGGCGGTACCCGAAGACCTCCGCCGCGTCCAGCAGGCCCCTGAGCAGCCCGGTGGCCTCCTTCTCGAAGCCCGCCCGGGCCAGGCCGGCCATGGCGACCGCGCTCTCGTACGGCCGCACCGCGCCCGAGCGGTACCCGAACGGGTTGTGCCCCGGCTCCCGGAGCGCCATGCTGCGCAGCCCCCACCCGGAGTCCATGGCGGGGGCTCCCAGCAGCCGGGCCAGCTGCTCGGTACGGACCCGGTCGAGCAGCCCGGGCGCGAGCCGGCCGCCGCCGAGCAGCCCGGTGTCGAGCAGGTGGGCGGCGGCCCCCGTCAGCCGGGGCAGGGGCCGCCCGTCGGGATGCAGGGCCGCCGCGGGCCGCCCGCCGTCCGGGCCGTCGACCCAGAAGCGGGCTGCGAACCGCTCCCGCAGCCCGGCCGCCCGGTCCCGCCACTCCTCGGCTCCGGGCCGGCCGCACCCGGCGAGCAGGTCGGCCCCGAGGAGCAGGGCGCGGTGGGCGTGGGCCTGGGTTTCACAGCGCCGGGGTCCCGGATCGGGATCGGCCAGGAAGCCGTCCTCCCCGAAGGCGCCCCGGAGCCACTCCAGGCACCCCTCGGCGGCGGGGAGCAGCCGGGCCACCTCCGCCTCGGGCATCCCCCAGAGCCGGGCTTCGGCGAGCACCGCGGGGAAGGCCAGCGTCGCCTCGGTCCCGGTGCACCCCGGGGGCAGCTGCGGCCCGGCCCCCCGGAGCGGCCCGGGGATCTTCCCCGCGTCGGCGCCCCGGCCCCCGGTCTGGGTCCGGGCCAGGATGCGCAGGGTCGCGGCCGCCAGTCCGGTGCCGAGCGGGAGCGCCATGCGGGCGGCCCACAGGGACTCCGCCGGGGCCAGGCCGAGCCTCCAGGGCACTCCGGCCGCCGCGTAGCCGTCGGCCGGCTGCTTCGGATCCCTGAGCAGCAGGGCGCCCAGGTCCTGCACGCTCGTGCGCAGCCATGCCTCGGCCCGCGGGTCGTCGCCCTCCGCGCGGGCGTCGTCGGACAGCGGATTGGCCACCTGTCCGGCGGGGGCACGCGCCCCCCGGTCCCGGGTGGTCCGCAGCTCGATGGTGCGTGACTCGCCGGGGCGCAGTTCGAGCTGCCAGCGCAGCAGCCCCGCCGAGGCCAGTGCGTCGTCCGGCGGCGGCTCGGCCGCGGTGACGGCCTGGGCGTCGCCGTTGGTCCAGCGCAGCCCGGCGGCGTGCACCCCCGCGGGCAGCTCCAATCCGGCCCGGCCTGCGGCCACGTCGGCCAGCTCCGCCAGGTCGGTGCCGAGCGAGACCTCCACCGGGATCCGCAGGAGCCGGCCGGTGAAGCTGCGCAGGGTGATCCGCTCGGTCCCGTCGGCGTGCCGGATGCGCTCGACTCCGACGTCGGGGTCGGGCCCGGGCTCCGCTCCGGTCCGGACGGTCGCGGTGAAGGAGGCCCGGTCGGCGCCGAGGCTGCGCCCCTGGACGGCGACCGGGTCCCGGCCGGCGACGCGCAGCACGCAGCGGGACAGCAGCCGGAGCCCGGCCCGGTAGATCCCGTCGACCCCCTGACCCGTGAGCTGGCCGTGCTCCGGCGAGATGACCAGGCACGGCGCGGAGACACAGATGACGGCGCCGTGCACGGGCGGCAGGTCGGCCCCGCGGGTGGGGCCGCCGAGGGCGGGGGCTACGCGGGCAGGGGGTACGGGGTGAGACATGGGTCGCCTTGTCTGCGCTCCGGGTGGATCGGCTGGGCGGCGGCGCGGCCGGATCCCCACCACCCCCCAGCGCAACGCCCCCGCCCCCACCCGGGTCACGGGCCCCGGCGGGGGCTGCGCCCCGTGGAGCACCGGCCTTTGCGGCGGCAGCCGCCGCAGGACCGCACGCGCCCCGGCCCACAACCACCCCCGGAGCACGGATCCGCAGACCGCGCCCCGCCCCCGGAACCGGCCCGCACGGCCGCCTCCACCCCCACCGCGAAACCGGCCGCGAAAGCGGCCGCGGAACCGGCCGCGGAGCCCTCCGGCCCGGCCCCCTCCACCCAATCCGCAGGCCCGGACCGCGGCGCGGAAGCCCCCAGCCCGACCCCGGCCCACACCGCCCCCTCCGCCGAGGCCGCGGACCCGAACCTGAACCCGAACCCGAACCCGCCCGAGATCCACAGCCCGGCCCGCGACCCGGCTCGCCACCCGGCCCGCACCCCCGCCGTGCCCCCTGGCCGTGCCGTCCCCGCCCCATCCGCGCGTCACTGCTCGCTCCCCGTGGTGCTGCCGGACTCGCGGCGGCCGCTCGTCCTGCCCGGGCGGCCCGGCCTGCCCGGCGGCCTGGTGACGGACGTCGCCCGGCGGGCTCCTGCGGGCAGACGTCCCCGGCGCGGCTCCCGGCGCCGGCGCTCCTCCCGCAGGCACTCCCGCAGCCCCTCGGGGTCGATCCCCTCGTTGCACGCGTGGTGGAGCAGCTGCGCGAAGCGGTACCCGTCATCGGCCCGCAGGGCCAGCCCCAGGGCGATCCTGGCCGTCGGCTCGTCCCCGGTGGACCAGGAGACCCAGCCCGCCAGGGTGAGGGGGGCCGCCGCGTGTTCCCCGTAGGCCCCGACGCAGCGCCGGGCGAGGGCCCGCCAGAGCCGCAGGGCGGGGGCCGCTTCCTCGCCCTCCATCCACTCGGCGGCGATGTCGCGGATCTCGCGGTCCTGGAGCCCGAGGATCAACGAGGCGGCCTCGTCGTCACCCAGCAGCCCGTCGTCCCAGGCGTCGGCTCCGGAGCCGCCTTCGGTGGGCGTTGCCAGGGTCATGCGCTGGATCAGCGCGCGGGCGAGCAGGACGGTCTCGGCGCCCACCTCCTCCCGGGTGGCCCCGTCGAGGATCTTGGGGACCAGCGCGACGGCCGCCCGGTCCAGAGCCCCCTCCATCTCCCCGGCCGCCCTCCCGCGCAGCGGGGTCAGCCTGCGCTCGATCTCGCGTAGGGAGCCGCGGACCTGGAGCCCCGCGAAGGTGGCCGCGGCGGCCATCACCGAAGTGCCCGGCGCGGCCAGCGCCGTGCCCTCGGCGGGGCAGCACCGCTCGTCCGGGCAGCAGTAGGACCAGTACCGCCCGGCGGAGAGGCACAGGGCCTCCAGTACGGGCACGTCCAGGGCCCCGCAGGCCAGCCGAATCCGCTGGGCGAGCGGGCGCAGCCCGGTCATCACCCGCTGCGCGCTCTCGCCGCGCTGCGGGTCCCGGCAGAGGAAGACGATGATGCCGTCGGGCCTGGCTCCGCGCCGCGTGCTGCCGCGGATCAGGCAGTCGGCGACCTGCCGGGCGGTGTCCTCCCATTCCTCGGGAGCCGCGGGAATGCCCACCCGGAGCCGTCCGCCGAAGCGGCCGGCCTCCCCGTGGACGGCGACCATGACGAGGGAGTCGCTCGGGTGGAAGCCGAGCATGTAGGGCAGTGCGTCGGCCAGTTCGGCCGGACTGCGCAGGGTGATCCGGGACGCGTCGACGCCGCCGGACAGACCGGTGGACGAGACGGCCGAGGCGGACGAGGCGGACGAGGGGTCGGACGGGCTGTGCGCCGCTTCGTGGTTGTTGTTCGTGTTGTTCGTCATGTCCCGAAGGTCCCGTGTCCGACCGGATCCGGAAACCCCTGTGGATAACCCGCGACAGCATGCCGACGCCAACAGCCGGTCGGCGACAGCAACAACACGCCGTCGGCGCCACAGGGCGTGGCGCCGACGGCACATGACCCACGATGCGCCCTAGCGCGGCTCGTAGACCCGCTTGTGTCCGAACAGCCCGGCCAGCCGGTACGGCCCGGTGGTTTCCCGTGGCGCGGGATGGTCGCCGCCGTCGACCGGGAAGGCCTGCTCGTGGCGTTCCCGGTAGTCGGCGTAGCCGATCTCGCGGCGTCCGGAGATCGCCTCGCGGTGTTGCTCGGACCGCAGCTGCGACCGGTAGCCCGGGACGGGGACCGCGGCGAAGAACTCGGCGACGCTGCCGGACCCGTAGCTGAGCAGGCCGATGGCCCGGCCGGTCAGATCGTCGGAGTCGTCGGAGCCGTCGGAGCCGTCGGAGCCGTCGGAGCCGTCGGAGCCGTCGGAGCCGTCGGAGTCGTCGGAGCCGTCGAGCAGCGCGGCCAGCCCGAGGTACACGGACGCGGTGTAGCTGTTGCCGATGTCCTCGTTGTAGGCCGTCGTCCGTCCGATGGCCCGGACGACCTCGGCCTCGTCGACTTCCCGCCCGCAGCTCTCTAGGAGGGCCCGGTGCGCCTTGTAGGCCATCTTCGTGAACGGCTGGTGGTAGCAGAACGCCGCGAACTCCTCGAACGCACGGCCCCCTTGCTCGGTGTAGTCCTTCCACGCACCGTCCATCGCCTGCAGGTACGCGGAGACGGACTCCTTGCCGTCGACCAGGGCGGTGGTGAGGTAGTTCGGCCGCCAGAAGTCCATGATGTCGGCGGTGAACACCCCCGAGGGTTCCTCGATGCGCACCAGCGCGGGATCCGCGCTGATCAGCATGGCCACCGCCGCGGCCCCCTGGGTGGCCTCGCCCGGCTGGTCCAGCTCGTACTTCGAGACGTCGCTCGCGATCACGAGGACCTGCTGCGAGGGGTCGCGGTGGACGAGCCCGATGGCGAACTGCAGGGCCGCGGTTCCTCCGTAACAGGCCTGCTTGAGCTCGACGACGCGGGTGGCGGAGGGCATCGACAGCAGCGAGTGCACGTGGATGCCGGCCGCCTTCGCCTGGTCGACGGAGGACTCGGTGGCGAAGATGACCGTGCGGATCCGGTCGGCGCCGTGCCGGGCGAGGATGGGGGCGGCAGCGGCGGCCCCCATCGTCACGATGTCCTCGTCGGCGGCGGGCACGCTCATCGACCGCTGGCCGATGCCCACGTGGTATTTGCCCAGCTCGGTGCCGTTGTGGGCGGCCAGCGTCTCGTGCGTGAGGACGAGCTGCCCGGTGGCGAAGGAAAGGTCGTGGATTCCGACCGCGAGGTCCTTGGGCATGTCTACCGTCCGATCTTCGTGGCCGAGGTGTTGCGCTCCAGGGCGACGTGCGCCCGCATGAGTTCGCCCGGGTTGGTCTGCGCGGCCATGAGGGAGAGCTCGCCGCACAGCACCGTCGCCGCGATCATGACCGCGAGCCGCCGTGCGTTCTCGCCGGGCTCGCGCTCCTCGCGGCAGCCCAGGCGCGCCAGGTTCTCCTCGACGAAGTCGAGTCCCTTTCCGTTGCCGACCGTTCCGACGATCAGGTTCGGCAGGGTGCAGGAGAAGTACAGGTCGCCGTCCCGGTCCTCGGCCACGGTCACGCCCTGGGAGCCTTCGACGATGTTGGCCGCGTCCTGGCCCGTCGCCAGGTAGAACCCGAGCAGCATGTTCGCGTAGTGGGCGTTGGCCGAGCGGATTCCGCCGGCGAGCAGGGTGCCGATCAGGTTCTTGCGCACGTTGAGCTCGGCTATCGCGGAGGCCGAGGTGTGCAGGACGTCGCGGACGATCTCGCGCGGTACGAGCAGCTCGGTGACCACGTTCTTGCCGCGGCCGAGGATGCCGTTGATGGCGGTGGCCTTCTTGTCGGTGCAGTAGTTCGCGGAGATCGAGCCGTACTCGATCCCCGGAATGGCACCAAGGATGTGCTTCAGGAGCGCGTCCGCGGCCAGCGTCGCCATGTTGTGCCCGGAGGCGTCGCCGGTGCTGAACTCGAACCGCAGGAAGAGCAGGTTGGCCACGATCTCGTGGCGGAACCCGAGCAGTTCGACGAAGCGGCCGCAGGTGCGGACGACGGCGCGCAGCTCGTCGAACCGGGCGTCGACTTCGAGCGCCGCCAGGTACGCGGTCTGCGCGTCCTTGGCCGTGACGAGCACCGAGCGCGTCATCCGCTCGTCGATGAGGGTGGCGACGATGCCCTGCTCGACCAGCCTGGAGATCTTCGCCCCACGGTTGACGGAGGGCCACAGGGGCGACTCGTACGTGGCGAGCGGGACCTCTGTCTCGACGTTCGCCACGTTCCCCGAAATCCTCAGGGGTCCTACCCATTTCATGGGTACGCCGGCGACCGCGTGCGTGTCGTTCATCGGATGTCTCCAACCGTTTCGTGAGCGGTGTCGTGGGAGCGGGAGCGGGAGTAGGCCCGGGAGCGGGTGGCCAGCCGGTGGGTGTCGATCCCCCGGTCGGCGCAGAAGGCCCGCAGGTCGCCGTGGACGAGTACGTCGCACCGGCTCAGATCGGCGGGGGTGCGCGCGCCGAGCGCGGTCATCAGGGCTTCCACCTGGTCGAGCCACGTGGTGATCTGCGTGATCAGGGCGGACGGGCCGCCGTCGAGAACGGTCCGCAGGAACCCTCCGGACACGCCCACGGCGGCGGCGCCGAGCGCGAGTCCGCGCACCACGTCGAGCGGGTTGCGGACCCCGCCGGACGCCAGCAGCGGGAGGGCGGCGTGCTGGGAGTCGAGCAGGCAGGCGGGGGCGGACTGGCCCCAGCCGTTGAGGTAGGCGTAGTCCGCGTGCTTGCGCCGGTCGTTCTCGATGCGCGCGAAGTCCGTGCCGCCGCGGCCGGCTACATCGGCCACGCGCACGCCCATGTCGCTCAGCGCCGCTATGGTCTCGCGGCTCAGGCCGAAGCCGACTTCCTTCACGATCACCGGTACGTCGGGGCCGACTGCGTCCGCGATCTTCTCGATCTGCGGTCCCCAGGAGGCGAAGGAGCGGTCGCCCTCCGGCATGACCGTTTCCTGGATGACGTTGAGGTGGATCTGCAGGGCGTCCGCCCGCAACAGGTCCACGGCCCGTCGCGCCTTGTCCACGGAGGCGTTGGCGTTGACGTTCGCCATGACGAACCCGTCCGGGTTCTCGCTGCGCAGCACGCCGAAGGTGTCGGCCACGGTCTCGTCGGCGAAGTACGCGCTCATGGAGCCGGTGGCGATGGGCACTCCGGTCTCACGGGCGGCGATCGCCAGATCGCGGTTGATGGCGCCCGTCCGCACGCTGCCGCCGGTCATCGCGTTGATGTACAGCGGCACCTTCCATTCCATGCCGCCGAACCGTGTGACCAGTGACGCGTCGGACCGGTCGATGCCGGCCAGGGCGTGGTGGACGAAGGACACCTCGTCGAACTGGTTGGATCCGCCCAGGTGGCGTTGTTGCTCGGCGGCGAACCGCACGTGGTCGTCCTTGCGCTCGGCGATCATGCTGCGCTCCCTTTCGTCTGCGTCGACTGGAGACGGATCGGCACGGGGAGCACCCCTGCGGCGGCCCATCCCTCGCGCAGGTGCGAGATCTGCTCTTCCGCCGTGGCGTCCAGCAGCGCGATGCCGCAGTCGCCGCCCCCGGCGCCCGACGGCTTGCCCGCGCCGCCGGCGGCCTCGGCCGCATCGCACAGCGCGGTCAGCGTGGTGGTGAAGATTCCGAGCCGGACCTCCCCGTCCAGTTCGGCGAGCATCCGGCGGGCGCCCCGGACCTGCCGGAGCAGCTCGGGGCCGTCGCCGCGTTCGAGCGCGTCGGCCGAGGCGCGCACGCACGTGTCGCTGCGTTCCACGAAGCTCCGTTGGGAGGCACTGCCCTGCCATGCGTGCCGTCCGAGGCTCCCGACCAGGGAGGCCGTGCTGGCCGGCCGGCCGGTCCAGCCCACTTCGACCGCCAAGCCGCGGGGCGGCGGCAGCTTGCGCAGCCCGAATCCCGGCCACGGGGCGCGGAGCGACTCCTCGATGCCCCTGCGCCGGGCGAGGTCGAGCACGGCGGCCCGGTCGGGCGCGCGGTACTCGATCCAGCCGCCCCAGACGCTCGCGGCGAGATCGCCGCCGGAGGAACGGGCGTCGAGCCGCGCCGTCGCGAGCATCGCGAGCCGGAACCGCTCCTCGTCCGACAGCTCCAGGCCGTAGTACGCGGCTACGGCGGAGACCGAGGCGACCGTCACCGCGCCGCTCGATCCCAGGCCGAGCTTGGTTCCCTCGTGGTGCAGGCGGCTGCTGATCGAGACGCGGACGGGGGTCGCGGACAGCCCCCGCTCGGCCAGCAGCCCGTCGACCACGTCGATCGCCGACACCACGTGGGTGAGGCCGTCCCGTACCCGTTGGGCGTCGTCGGCGCCGAGTGCGGTGAGCCCGCCGTCGCCCCGGCGCAGGCGCGCCCCGCCGGGGCAGAGGTCGGAATCGATCACGATGTCAGCGCCGCGGGCCGCCGATACGCCGTCGGCCGCCGATGCACCGTCAGCAGCCGATACGGTGACGCCGACCTGCCGGTCGACCGCTGCGAGGATCGCCGGGTGGCCCGGCTGCACCACCGCGTACTCGCCGACGATGAACAGCTTGCCCGGCGCGTGCCGGGTCACGGTTCTCGTAGCGGTCACGCCGCTCACGCTTCTCGTACCGGTCACTGCTCGTCCGCCGTCCGCAGCCGGGCTCCGGGCCCGCGGCGGGCGGTGAGCACCGAGCATCCGGGGGCGGCGGCCAGCAGTGTTTCGGCGACCCGGGGCGCGGCCTCGGGGTGGCAGAGCACCTTGACGTTCGGGCCCGCGTCCATGGTCGCGTAGGCCGCCACGCCGTCCTTGCGGAGTTGCAGGACGCCGTCGAGGACGGCCACCGTGGCCGGGGACAGGTAGCGCACCGCCGGCCGTGCGGCCAGCATGGTCGCGTGCATGCCGAGGGCGTTGCGCTCCGCGATCTCCCCGACCGCTTCGAGGTCTCCGCGGAGCAGTGCCGCACGCATGTCGGTCAGGTCTCCCTTGCTCGACCTCGCCCAGGCCTGGTAGAGCGGCGAGGTCTCGACGGTCCGCCGCATCGCCGCCCGGCTGGACACGGCCTTGGGGCCGGCGTTGACCAGGGCGACGACCAGGGCCGGGTCGAAGTCCGGGAGGGGCACCGGCTCGGCGTAGGAGCTGAGGTCCGCCGCCTCGCCCACGCCCTGACCGGCGTGGCACAGGGCGAAGCCGCCGAATATCGACCGGGAGGCCGACGCGGAGCCGCGCCGGGCGAGGCGGGAGAGGGCGGTGGGGTCGAGGTCCAGCCCGTAGGCGGCGGTGGCGGCGACGGCCAGGGCGGCGAACCCGCTCGCCGACGAGGCCAGTCCCGCCCCGGTGGGGACGGCGTTGCGGGTGTCGACGGCGGCCCGTTCGGTGCGCCCGGCCAACTCCCGTACGAGATCCAGGAAGACCACGACGCGGCGGTGCGGCTCCCCCTCCGCGGGCCTTCCGTCGAGGAGGACGCTGTCGGTCCGCGCCCCGGGGTCGAGCCGGACGGTGGTGTGCGTCGGGAAGACGTCCAGGGTCATCGAGAGGCTGTCGACGTACGGGATGACGAGTTCCTCGTCGCGCTTGCCCCAGTACTTGATCAGCGCGATGTTGGGATGGGCGACGGCGGTCGTCCCGCGGCCGGAAAGCCTCTCCTGCGCCCGTCCCACATTGTGGTCGATCGTCATGATGTTGCGAACCTTCCCATCGGGACTACCCAGGTACGGACGGCGCCGGCTTCGTGGAGGCTCCGCACGGTCGCCTCTGCCTGGCGCGGCTCTGCTGCGAGCGCGATCACGCAGCCGCCCAGACCGCCGCCGCTGATCTTGGCGCCGAGGCTGCCGGCCGCGAGAGCGGCGTCGACCAGCCCGTCGATCCGGTCCGTGCTGAGCCCCAACTCGTGCAGCAGCTTGTGGTTTTCTGTCATGCGCGCACCGAAGTCACGGGTGCGGCCGTACGCGAGGTCGCGTGCGGCGGCGCGGGTCAGGCGCGAGGCGCCGAGGACGAAGTCCGCCTGCGTCTGCGCGCTCCGCTCGAACTTCCGCCACAGGAGCTCGACCGCTTCCTTGGTGCTGCCGCTGACCCCGCTGTCCGCGAGGACGAACAGCCCGTCGAACACGTAGGGCAGGCCTTCACCGGGGTCGCGGCCGATCCCCTCGCTCTCATGCGAAGCGGAATGCGCGGGGGCGTACCCCGGCATGGGGACGGGCAGTTCCCGTGCGGCGCCGGAGCGGAAGAGGAGGGGAGCCGTCGCGCCGGTGGCGAGGGCGTCGATACCGCTCGACCTGCCGTGCGCCACGTTCTCCGAAGCCTGTACGAGATCGAACACCTCGCGGGCGTCGAGCCGGCGGCCGATGAGGTCCGCCAGGGCCAGTACGGCCGCCCGGGCGCAGGCCGCGCTGGAGCCGAGACCACGGCCCTGCGGGATGGCGCAGTCAATGATCACCTCGACGCACACGTGGCCGCCGGCACCCGTGATCGCCTTGAAGTCCGGGAGCAGGCACCGCAGGCCGTCCGCGGCGAGCGGTGTGACCTCCCCGGGCCCCGGACCCGCCAACGCGAAGGAGATCCGGTCCGCGCCCTCGCCGGAGCAACGCGCGTCCTCGGAGGAATACCGCGCGTCCTCGCCGGAACACCGCAACCGCCTGGCCGTCGCGGTCACCGTCAGCTGCGGAACCGGAATGGCCAGGGCCGGCGCGCCGTAGACGACGGCGTGCTCGCCGAGCAGGATGGCCTTCCCGTGGGCGCGCCCCCGTCCGATCCGCCCTTCTTCGAGCTCGGGACCCTCCGCGGAGACCGCACGGCCCGCGAAGGTCTGCTCGTTCGCCAGCGCCTCGTTCGCCAGCGTCTCGTTCGTCAGCGTCATCAGCGGGCCCGCTGCGTGGCGTTGACCGCCATCGTGGCGAGCTGGTCCTTCGCCGCGGTGGTGGCGCTGCTGGATTCCAGTACGCCCATGGCCCGGTCGGTGCGGTGGGCGATCTCGCGCTCGATCCGCTCCACGGCGCCGACGTCTACGAAAATGTCCCGCAGGGCGTCGATCTCGTTCTCGGAGAGCTCGGTGCCCGTCTTCGCCCTGAGGAACCTCGCCGCCTCCGGATCGCTTTCGTCGGCCTGCTTGAGCGCCGTCGCGAGCAGCACCGTCCGCTTGCCCTCCCGAAGGTCGTCGCCCGAGGGCTTTCCCGTCACCGCCGGGTCGCCGAACACGCCCAGGAGGTCGTCCCGGAGCTGGAACGCGATCCCGATGTCCGCCCCGAAGGCCCCGTAGGCGGCGACGAGGTCCGCGCCCGCACCGGCGATCGCGGCACCGAACTGCAGCGGGCGCTCCACCGTGTAGGAGGCCGTCTTGTACTGGTTGACGCGCAGGGCCGCATCGACGCTCTCGTCGTCGCCCGCCTGGTTGATCACGTCGAGCAGCTGCCCGTACAGGACCTCCGAGCGCACCGCGGACCACACCGGCCCGATGCGGGCCTGTGCTTGTGGCGACAGCCCCGATGCGCGGACCATGACGTCGGACCACGTCTGGGCCAAGTCCCCGATCAGGATGGCGGTTCCGGTACCGAAGGCCTCGGGGTCGCCGGAGAAGCGCCGGGTCCGGTGCCGTGCGGCCAGGGCCACGTGCGCGGCGGGGCGGCCGCGGCGGGTGTCGGACGCATCGATGATGTCGTCGTGTATCAGGGCCGACGCGTGGAGCAGTTCGAGCCCCGCGCAGGCGGTCAGCACCGCCGTGGCGTCCGGACCGTCCTGGTCGCCGCCGGCGCCGATCCAGCCCAGCCAGGCGAAGACCGGCCGGACGCGCTTGCCGCCGTGCAGGACGTAGTTCTCCAGCTCGGCGATCACGGCCGCGAAGTCCTGGCCGAGCGCGTCGGCTTCGGCCCGGCGCTGGCCGAAGAACTCACTGATCACGGCGTCGACGGCAGTCGTATCCACGGCTGCCCCGAGATAACTGACGGTCATGCTCTCATCTCCCGGTCGAGGCGACGGTCGCTCTCATAATCAATCTCGTCATCAATTTCGCGACCTATTTCGCGACCCATTTCGCGACCAACCCCGCAGCCATTCCCGTACGTGTATGAATTCAAGAGGTCACGTCACCCGAATCCGGTTCGCGGTGCCGACCCTTTCCGAATACCCACGTGATCGGCATGCTTCGATCGTAGCCACGGGGCGTCAACTTTCCCACTACTCAACCGAGTAGTGCCGACGAGCAGCAGCGGTGCGCATACGGATGGGATCCCACCTGACCGAGTGAGACATTCCGCGTCAGGGAAATACGGGAGCAACTCGTGTCACGATGAGCCGACTGCTCGCATTACGGGCCGTGAACACGTGCTCTCCACGCCGGGCAGCCATGCGGACCGCCCCCCTCACCACGGGAGTCACCATCCGATCCATTCGATCCATTCGATCCATCGGAATCCTCGGTACCGGCGCGTACCTCCCGCCGACCGAGGTCTCCAACGACGAGATCGCCGAACGGGCCGGGGTCACGGACGAATGGATCGTCCGCAAGACCGGCATTCGGAGCCGCCGCCGGGCCGATCCCGGCCAGGCCACTTCCGACCTCGCCGCGGCGGCTGCCGTCCGGGCTCTCGAACAGGCGGGCGTCGGCGCCGAGGAGCTCGCCTACATCGTGGTCGCCACGTCCACGCCCGATCACCCGCAGCCGTCCACGGCGAGCATCGTCCAGCACCGGATCGGGGCGGTGAACGCGGCGGCCTTCGACCTGAACGCGGTGTGCAGCGGTTTCGTGTACGCGCTGACGGTCGCCGAGCGGATGCTGTGCACCGAGCCCGGCGAACGCTACGGACTGGTGATCGGCGCGGACATCTACTCGCGAATCCTCGACTACTCCGACCGCCGGACCGCCATTCTCTTCGGTGACGGCGCCGGGGCCGTGGTCCTCGGCCCCGCCCCGAACGACCGCGGCATATTCGCCAGTTCGCTGCTCACCCGGGGCGACCAGCACGAGCTGATCAGCGTGCCGGCCGGCGGCAGCCGGACCCCGGCCAGCGTCCGGACGCTGGAGGAGGGACTCCAGTACTTCCGGATGGACGGCCGTCGGGTCCGCGAGTTCGTACAGGACAACCTGCCCGGGGCCGTCGCGGACCTGCTGGCCGGGGCGGGGCTGGACCCGCGCGAGGTGCGCCACGTCGTCGCCCACCAGGCGAACGCGGTGATGCTCCGGGAGGTCTGGCCCTCGCTCGGACTGCCCGGGGCCGGCTTCCACCTGGCCCTGGAGTCCTACGGCAACACCGGCGCGGCCTCCGTACCCATCACCCTCGACCTCGCCCACCGCGAGGGATCCCTCGCCGACGGAGACGTGGTCCTGCTCACGGGCTTCGGCGGCGGCATGTCGGTGGGCTCGGCGCTGACCCGCTGGCTGCCCACCCGGCACGCGGGTCCGGCCCGGGAGGCGGCCTGCGCCGCGGCCCCCGTACAGGCGGGATGAGGGTCCGGGGTCGGGTTCTGGTCTTGGTCCTGATCCGGGTCCTGATCCGGGTCCTGATCCGGGTCCTGATCCGGGGTCCTACGCGCCTTCGATCGAATAGATGGCGGCTTTGCTCGAGAAGCTCGCGGCTCCGCGCGCCAGCTCGACGCGGGTGTTGATGTTGAGCTTCCGGTAGATCTTCCTGAGGTGGTAGTTCACCGTGTGCGCCGACAGGTGGACCCGGTTGGCGATCTGCTGGTTCGTCATCCCCGCGCTGACCAGGTACGCGATGCGCCGCTCCGTGTCGGAGAGACCGGACCAGCAGGTGGAGTTGAGCGGTGACGCCCCCGCTTCGGGCTTCGCCTGCGAGGGACCGGCCTTCGCACCGTAGATCTTGGCGAGCTCCTCCGTCGCGAGCGCGACCGAGAGCGGGTCCGGCGACTGCGCGATGATCCGCGACAGCACGGCCGGATCGCCGCTGACCAGGGCGTTCGCGTGCAGGGCGCTGAGGCCGAGCACGGAGATGCCGGGGTTGTCGCCCGCGAGGCCGTCCACCGTGTCGAGAACGCTGTCCTTGAGCTGGGTGTCCCCCACGTCCAGCGCGAGGCGCACCAGGAACGCGGCGGCCGCCGGGTCCTCGATGTACAGGCTGCGCTGTGTCGGCAGATGGCCGTACTTGTCGGAGAACAGCTCGACGGCCGCCCTCGGCCCCTCCCTCTTCACCGCGATGCGCACGTCCGTCCAGGCGTACTGCGGGGAGTAGAGGACCGCCTGATCCGTCTCGAACTCGCCCTGCACCCGCTTCAGGTAGTCGGTCGCCGCGGGCAGGTCCCCCTTGTAGAGGGAGATGGTGCTGAGCACCGAGTAGGCAAGGGGCCGCAGCATCAAGGCCGCGTCCCGGTCGACCGCGGTGGTCGCCAGTTCCGCCTGCCGGCGGGCGTCCGCGACCCGTCCCGCCTGGAGGAACAGCCGGGCGCGCATCGCCGCGGGCGCGGCGTCCCAGACGCGTGTGCCCAGTGCGTGCAGGCCGGCTTCCGCGTCGTCGATCAGCGATTCGGCCTTGCCGAACTCGCGCAGGTTCGCGAGCTTCCCGGCCAGTGCCAGCCGGAAGTGCAGGCTCCACACGGGATCCGCGCCCTCGCCGTACCGCACCGCGGCGCGGCCCAGGCTGAGCCCCTCGCCCAGCTCTCCCGCACGCCAGCGGGCATTGGAGAGCGCCGTCAGCGCCATCAGGCCGGCCACGTCGCCCGGTCCGGCCGCCTGCTCCCGCAGGATCCTCGCGGAGCGCTTCTCCGCCTCCTCCATGCCCAGCAGGGAATACCCCAGGATCACGGAGGCTTCCGCGTCGAGCCGGGCGGTGGCCGAACTCGTGGAGCTGGACAGGACGCGCTCCGCCGCGCGGATTCCGGCCGTCGCCCTTCCGTCCATGATCAGGCCGTGGGACGTCGAGTAGACCTCGCCGGAGTCACCCGCCGCCCCCGCCCCCGGATCGGCCGGACGGTCGGCCGTCCACAGCGGGTGCCCGGCCGCCCACAGCTGCCGGTCGTACGGTTCCGCGTGCCTCCTGGAGTGCCCCATCGCCTCGCGCTGCAACGCGCCGCGAGCGGGAGCGGGGATCGACTCGATGACCCCGGTCAGGAGGAAGTCGCTCTGAAATACGAGTTGGTGTTCCGCCGCGATGACGAAACCAGAGGAAATGGCTTCTTCCAGGGACGAGAGCAGGCTGGCCGCGGATTTGTCGAGCATGCGGGAAACGTCCTCCAGCATGAAGGACCTGCCCAGGACTGCCGCCACTTTGAGGAACCGCTGACAGTCCGTGCTGAGATCGCCGAGCAGCCGTTTCACGAACGCCACCACACGGCCCGGTACCCTGTATTCCGTCAGCCCGACCGTTCCGCCGTGCTCCTTTACGAGCCCTTCCTCCACGAGTCCGGTAGCGCATTCGGCGAGCAGCCGGGAATTCCCGCCGGCGTCCGCCGCGAAGTCGAGCAGCCCTTGATCCGGTTCGCCGCCGAGGATGTCCCGCAGGATCTGTTCTCCGGCGGTGTCTTCACCCACCCGGTCCGGGGCCTGGCGTTGCGCGACGATCGCACCGCCGACCACGGCCTTCGGACTGCGGTTCTCCACGAGCAATTTCGTTGCCATGACCCCGGCTTACCCCCGTATATAGTCCGCCGCGCTACCACTTCGGCAAAGAAGGCTCGACCCTCCTCCGAGGATCTTACGAACCCCGGCCGGGTCTTGACTTGGAGAACTATTGCCACGGACTCCCCTATGAATCACCGAAGGCGCCGCGCTTTCAGCCCGCCAGGGCGAGCGTCAGGGGGAGCACCTGGTCGGCGCCGCTCTGGCGCAGGAGGCGTGCGCCCACGGCCAGGGTCCAGCCGGAGTCGGCGTAGTCGTCGACGAGCAGGACCGGTCCGGGGTTGGCGGCCAGTGCGGCGGCGAGTTCGGCGGGGACCGCGAAGGAGGCGGCCAGGGCGCGCAGCCGCTGGGCGGAGTTGCTGCGGTGTGCGCCGTACTCGCCGGCCTGCGGGGTGTAGGCGAGGCTGCCCAGGAGCGGGAGCCGGCCGACCCGGGCCAGGCCCTCGGCGAGCGAGCCCACCAGCTGCGGGCGGGAGCGGGAGGGCATGGCCACGATCCCCACGGGCCGGGCCGTCGCGCCGCCGGCCCAGCCGCCCGGCGAGCGGGCCCAGTCGGCGACCACCGTCACCACGGCCGCCAGCACGTCGTCCGGAATCGGGCCGTCCGCGGCCTGCTCCGCCAGGATCGGGCGCAGCCGGTTGCCCCAGCCGATGTCCGACAGCCGTCCCAGCGCGCGTCCCGTGGCCGCCTGCTGGCCGGCGGGGATGCGGCCCTTGAGGTCGACGCCGACCGCGGGCATGCCGGAGGGCCACATGCGGCGGGGTTCGACCTCGACGCCCGGGCGGTCCAGCTCGCCGGTCGCCGTGTCGAGGGCGCCGTGGGACACCGCCGGGTCGAGCCAGGGCCCGGCGCAGGAGTCGCAGCGGCCGCAGGGGGTCGCCTTCTCGTCGTCGAGCTGCCGCTGCAGGAACTCCATGCGGCACCCCGTGGTGGCCACGTAGTCCCGCATGGCCTGCTGCTCGGCCTGCCGCTGCCGGGCCACCCACTCGTACCGCTGCGCGTCGTACGCCCAGGGCTGTCCGGTGGAGGTCCAGCCGCCCTTCACGCGCTTGACCGCGCCGTCCACGTCCAGGACCTTGAGCATCGTCTCCAGCCGCGACCGGCGCAGGTCCACCAGCGGCTCCAGCGCCGGCAGCGACAACGGGCGTCCCGCCTGCTCCAGCACGTCCAGGGTCCGCCGGACCTGCTCCTCGGGAGGGAAACCGACCGAGGCGAAGTACGCCCAGATGGCCTCGTCCTCCCGGCCCGGCAGCAGCAGCACGTCGGCGTGGTCGACGCCGCGCCCCGCACGCCCCACCTGCTGGTAGTAGGCGATCGGGGACGAGGGGGAGCCCAGGTGCACCACGAACCCCAGGTCCGGCTTGTCGAAGCCCATGCCCAGGGCGGAGGTCGCCACCAGCGCCTTCACCCGGTTCGCGAGCAGGTCCTCCTCGGCCTGGAGCCGGTCGGCGTTCTCCGTCTTGCCCGTGTACGAGGCCACCGGATAGCCGCGCTGGCGCAGGAAAGCGGCGACCTCCTCCGCGGCCGCCACCGTCAGCGTGTAGATGATCCCCGAGCCGGGCAGGTCGCCCAGCCGCTCCCCCAGCCACGCCAGCCGGTGCGCGGCGTTCGGCAGCTCCAGCACGCCCAGCCGCAGGCTCTCCCGGTCCAGCGGGCCGCGCAGGACCAGGGCGCCCCCGCCTCCCGTGCCCAGCTGCTCGGCCACGTCCGCCGTGACCCGTGCGTTGGCCGTCGCGGTGGTGGCGAGCACGGGCACGCCGGGGGCGAGCTCGGCGAGCATGGTGCGCAGCCGGCGGTAGTCGGGGCGGAAGTCGTGGCCCCAGTCGGAGATGCAGTGGGCCTCGTCGACCACCAGGAGGCCGGTCGTGGCCGCGAGCTTGGGGAGCACCTGCTCGCGGAAGTCCACCGAGTTCAGGCGCTCGGGGCTCACGAGGAGCACGTCGGTCTCGCCCCGCTCGACCTCCCCGTAGATCGTCTCCCACTCCTCCGGGTTGGCCGAGTTGATCGTCCGGGCCTGGATCCCGGCCCGCGCCGCCGCGTCGACCTGGTTGCGCATCAGCGCGAGGAGCGGCGAGATGATCACCGTCGGGCCCGCCCCGCGGCGGCGCAGCAGGGCCGTGGCCACGAAGTACACCGCCGATTTGCCCCACCCCGTGCGCTGCACCACCAGGGCCCGTCGGCGCTCCTCCACCAGGGCGGACACCGCCTGCCACTGGTCCTCCCGCAGCCGGGCCGAACCCCCCGGGGCACCGACCAGCTCAGCGAGGATGGCATCGGCTTCAGCGCGGAGCTCCAGGTTGTCCATGCCCCCATGCAACCCGATGCCTAGGACAATCGGCCAATTCACCCAGCGTGACATCGGGCCCACGAGCCGTCCGCCCCGCCGTCCGCCCCGCCGCGCGGCCGCCGCACCGGACCTGGCGTAGAAGTGCACCGAAGGGCGCCGAAGGGGTGTTTCCCCTGGTGCCCGCGTTCCGGCCCCGCCCGAATGCGTCATCTTCGGCGTGGCGGGGCAAGGATATGAACGGCATACCGGCGAATTCCGGTCGGCGGCTCCAATTGCTCGTTGCCGCATGCTCACGGGCCACGCGAGAATTGTCTTGCTCCCGCTCGGCTCGACGGCGCATCCCTGGGCCGTGCCGCGGCGCGCCCGCACTCCAGCTGTGCCCGTACGCGGGCGTGTACCCGAAGGGAGGACCGTGACCTTCGGATTCGCCCCGCCCTCGACCACGTCCCTGAGAACGGCCACCGGCGGCGCCAGCCGGCACGGCAGACTGCTGGAACCCTCCGAGTGGACGGCGTCGGGCGTCCCCCTGCTGCGCAACCCGCGCGAGGTCGTCAGCGGACTGCACTCGCGGCACGGCCCCGTCCCGTCCACGGCGGTGATCGCCGTGCTCGGGCCCGAGGAGCGGCTCGTGGCCAGCGCCTCCTTCGTGCAGCGCTCCACCACGGCCGACGGCTGGGAGTACCGCAACGCCCTGCTCTCCCGGCTGCGCCGGGTCATTCCGCACGACCTGCGGCGGCGGACCCCGGTACGCACCGCCGTGCTGCTGTTCTGCCGCGACGGCGACGAGCGCTGGACCGAGGAGGACGGGGCCTGGATGTGGGGGCTGCGTGACGCCTGCACCCTGCACGGGCTGCGCTGCGGCGCCTACATCACGCTGACCCGGGGCGGCTGGCAGGTGCTGGGCGAGGGCCGCGGCGGCCGGAGCCCCAGCTCGGAGTCCCGGCCCGAGCGCCTCGGCGATGCGCCGTCCGAGTTCGCCCCGCTCTCGCTGCGCAGCGGCGGTGGGGCCACGGAGGCCTTGCGCCGCACCGCGGCGCGCTGAGCCGCCGCCACCGCACCCCGGGCGCCCGGGCACGGAGCGCGCAGGGCTTCGTACCAGGGAACGACCAAGGGCCGTACACCCGGAGCGGGCGTACGGCTGGTCAGGCCTCGGACTTCGGCAGGGCCGGCCACCGGCCCGCCCCGCCCCTCGACCGTGGCGGGGTACGGGGCGTCAGACGCCCGCACCCAGCACGGAGTTGATCTGCTGCGGCTCGCCGCACACGATCAGGAGCGCGCCGGCTCGCGCGAGGGCGACCGGCAGGGCTCCGGCAGCCGCGTCGGCGGGTCCGCCGTTGACCGCGAAGACCACGACGGGACGGCCGGCGGCGCGCTTCACCTGCGCCGCGTCGGCGTAGAAGACGTCGTCCCCGGCATCGTGCAGGGCCCAGTACGCGGCCTCGCCGAAGGACAGCTCGTGCGCGGCCCACGGGTGCGGGTCGCCGGTGGTGAGCAGCAGGATGTCACCGGGCGCCCGCCCGGTGTCGAGCAGCAGGTCCACGGCCTCTTCGGCCGCGTCCAGCGCGCCCTCGGCGGATGCCGGGATCAGCTGGACCTGCGGCACCGATGCCGAGACCGAGGGGGTGGTGGAAGCCGCGGGAACGCGGGCGGCCTGCGGCTTGCGGGGTGCGGGCGGCGCGGGCCTGGGGGCGGGACGGGGACCGGGTACGGGGCGGGGGGTCTGCGCGGTGCGGCTCGCGGCCGGCGTGACGCGGGGACCCTGGGCACTCTCGTGAATCTGAGGCTCCTCGGGGGCGGGGGTGAGAGGCATGAGCTGATATTCATCAAACACCGGTGCGAAACGTACCGGTTGGTGGCACGTGCGTGCGATCAGAAATCGAAGCCGAGTTGGCCTCCGTTTTCCAGCTCCATCGCTTCCTCGCTGCGGCGCACCTTCTTGAGGTGGCTCCAGCGGGGCAGCGCGTCGAGGTAGGACCAGGAGAGCCGGTGGTACGCGGTCGGACCCTGCTCCTCCAGTGCCGCCCGGTGCACGGGCGAGGGGTATCCGGCGTTGGCGGCGAAAGCGAAGTCCTCTATTCCGCCGCCCTGTTCGCCGATCTCGGCCATCATCCGGTCGCGCCGGACCTTGGCGATCACCGAGGCCGCGGCGACGGCGACGCAGGACTGGTCGCCCTTGATCACCGTCCGGACCTGCCAGGGCGCACCGAGGTAGTCGTGCTTGCCGTCGAGTATCACCGCGTCGGGCCGCACGGGCAGCGCCTCCAGGGCGCGCACCGCGGCGAGGCGCAGGGCGGCGGTCATCCCGAGCTCGTCGATCTCCTCGGGGGACGAGTGGCCCAGGGCGTAGGCCGTGACCCAGTCCTCCAGGACGCCGACGAGCGCGTCACGGCGCTTGGCGGTGAGCAGTTTGGAGTCGGTGAGTCCCGCGGGCGGCCGGCGCAGACCGGTGATCGCCGCGCAGACGGTGACGGGACCGGCCCAGGCCCCTCGTCCGACTTCGTCGACCCCGGCGATGACCTTGGCGCCGGTGGTCGCCCGGAGGGAGCGTTCGACGGTGTGAGTGGGTGCTTCGTACGGCATGGCGCCAGCAAGGTTACGCCGCCCCGGGCCGCCTGCACACCCCGCCCCCTCCTCGCCGCGCCGCCGCCCCCTCCTCGCCGCGCCGCCGCCCCCTCCTCGCCGCGCCGCCGCGCCTTCCCCGGCGCGCCGCCGCCCCCCGCCCGCCGCGCCCCGGCCACCTCCGCGCCGTGCCGCCCACCCCGCCCCGTCTCACACCCTGAGCAGCGGGACCATCACCCCGTCGATCATCTCGGCGATCTCCGCGTCCGCCCATTCGCTCCCGCACACCTTCGCGCGGTACATCATCAGCGCCGGGATGACCTCGACGAGAAGCGGACCGGTCGCGTCCGGCCGGACGTCACCCCGGTCGATTCCGCGGCGCACCAGCTCGCCGATCAGACCGTGCGCCGGTTCGTAGAGCGCGGCCCGGACGAGGTCGCGGAACCGCTCCGCATGGGTGTGATCGCACTCGTGAAGCACCGCCCTCAGCGCCTGCCCGGCCCGCGACCGCATGACGTCCCGCATCCGCACGCACACCGCGTACAGGTCCTCGCGCGCCGATCCCAGGTCCGGAATCCGCCCGAGTGGCGGCAGCCGCGTCCGCAGCGCCTCGGCCACCAGGTCCGCCTTCGAGGGCCAGCGGCGGTACAGCGCGGCCTTGCCCGTCTGCGCCCCCGAGGCGACGCCCTCCATCGTGAGGGCGTTCCAGCCCGCGGTGCTCAGCTGCTCCAACACGGCGTCGAGAATCGCCCGTTCGAGTTCGAGTCCGCGCCTGCGCCCCGGGGCCGCCGCCGGCCGGCGTGAACCCACCACTCCCGTTACCTCCGACCGGCTCATACGTCCGTCGCACGCATTTTCAATCTTAGTGAACGCTTGCGTTCACTAAGACTCCTTCCCTACCGTGGAACCGCCGTGAACGCGATTGCGTTCACTATTTCACTTGGGGGGACCCACGGTGACAACTCCTCAGCTCTCCAAAACCCGGATACCGGCCGCGGCCCGCCGAGGGGGGCGCCCGGGAGTGGCGCTCACCGTCATCGCCGCCTGTCAGCTCATGGTCGTCCTCGACGCGACGATCGTGAACATCGCGCTCCCGCACATCCAGACCGACCTCGCCATCTCCACCACCGACCTGTCCTGGGTGATCAGCGCCTACACGCTCGCCTTCGGCGGTCTGCTGCTGCTCGGCGGCCGCGCCGGCGACATCCTGGGCCGGCGCCGCGTCTTCATGACCGGCATCCTGCTCTTCACCCTGGCCTCCCTCCTCGGCGGATTCGCCGAGGAGTCCTGGCAGTTGCTCGCCGCCCGCGCCCTCCAGGGCGTCGGTGGCGCCATCGCCTCGCCGACCTCCCTCGCCCTGGTCACCACGACCTTCGCCGAAGGACCAGCACGCAACCGCGCGTTCGGCGTGTTCGCCGCCGTCTCCGCGGGCGGCGGCGCGGTCGGCCTGCTGGCCGGCGGCATGCTCACCGAGTGGCTCGACTGGCGCTGGGTCTTCTTCGTCAACGTGCCGATCGGCCTGCTGATCGCCTTCCTGACCCCGCTCTACATCAACGAGTCCGAACGCCACCCGGGCCGCTTCGACATCGCCGGAGCACTCACCTCCACCGGCGGCATGACCGCGCTCGTCTACGGATTCATCCGCGCCTCCCAGGACGGCTGGCGCGACGGCCTGACCATCGGCTCCTTCGGCCTGGCCGTCCTGCTGCTCGCGGCCTTCGCATTCGTCGAGTCCCGGGCCGCCGATCCGATCATCCCGCTGCGCATGTTCGCCTCGCGCAACCGCACCGGCACCTACGTGATCATGCTCAGCCTCGCCGCCGCGATGTTCGGCATGTTCTTCTTCATCGTCCAGTTCGTGCAGAACGTGCTGGACTTCTCCCCGATCCGGTCCGGCATCGGCTTCCTGCCCATCACGGTCGCCATCATCACCGCCGCCGGACTCTCGCAGCGCCTCCTGCCGCGCTTCGGCCCCAAGCCGTTCATGGTCACCGGATCCGCCCTCACCGGCGCCGGCCTGACCTGGCTGTCCTTCATCGAGACCGACAGCTCCTACCTGTCCGGGGTACTGGGCCCGATGCTGCTGTTCGGCTTCGGCATGGGCCTCAACTTCGTCACCCTCACCCTCACCGCCGTCTCCGGAGTGGCCCCGCAGGAGGCGGGCGCGGCCTCCGGACTGCTCAACGCCAGCCAGCAGGTCGGCGGCTCGCTCGGACTGTCCATCCTGGTCACCGTCTTCGGCACGGCCGGCCGCGACGAAGCCGCCCGCCAGGTACCGGACTTCCGGGCACACGCCGACCAGGGACAGCTGGAGGCCTTCCTGCGGACGGGCCGGCTGCCCGACCCCTGGGGCGACCTCGTCCTCACCCGGGGCATCGCCACCGCCTTCATCGCCGCCGTGGCCATGTCGGCGATCGCCCTCCTCACCGCGCTGCTGGTGATCCGCGTGCGCACGAGCGACCTGGAGGCCCTGAACGGAGCCGCCGCGAAGGCCGGTCCGGCCGCCTGAGCACGCAGCTCTGTACGAGCGGCCCGGCGCGGGAAGTCCTTTCCGGCGCCGGGCCGCTCAGGGCCTCGTACTCGGGGGCCTCGCCCTCGCAGGCCTAGTACTCGATGCGGCTCCCGAAGGTCCCCAGGCTCCTGCACTGCTCGTACGAGGCGCTGACCCCGCGCTCGCCCAGGATCTCCCGGGCCCGGCGCTCCCCCAGGCTCGTCGCGTACCAGGGCGCCCGGCCCGCCGCCGCGAGCTCCCTGGCGATCCCGCGCAGGGCACAGGAGCGCTGGGGCTCGGGCAGCCGGTCCAGGGCCGGTACCGCGTCCGCCGACAGCGACTGGAAGTAGGCCAGGTCGATCTTGCCGTCCTGCTCGTACCGCGTGACGTTGCCCTCCGCGATCACCCCGTCCGGGGACATCAGCCCGAAGGCCAGCACGGCCGCCACGGCGCTCCCCGCGACCGCGCGGGGCAGCCATCGCGCGCCGAACAGCCCGCCGGCCATGATCAGTGCGATGACCAGCCCGAGCCACAGCTCCACGCCGGCGATCGACAGCCGCAGCCTGGTCAGCCCGTACGCGTCCACGTACAGGTCCATGCGGCGCAGCGCCGAGGCGACGACCACGAGGGTGAGCGCGCAGAGCGTGCCGAGCACGATGCGCACCAGCCTCCGGTCGCCGGCTCCGTCGCGCGGGGCCCAGCGCAGGGCCAGCGCGATCACGGCGAGGGTGAGCAGGGTGGCCCAGAGCAGCTGCCAGAAGCCCTGGCGCGCATAGGCGGCGTAGGTGAGGCCGGTGGCCTCCAGGACCTTGCGGTAGCCGCCGAAGAGGACGGCGAGCTGGACGGCGTTGAAGGCGGCGAAGAGCAGGTTCAGCACGATGAGCGGAAGGGCCCACTCCACCCGTGAGCGCGCCTTCCCCGGACGCACCTGGATGCGGTCCCAGCGGGAGGGCGCGGCGGCCGCGCGGGCGACGGCCACCGCGACGAGCAGGCCCACCGCGAAGAGCAGGAAGCGGACCGGGCCGCCCATGCCGCTGATGTCGGGGGTCAGCCCGCTCAGCAGGTCGGCGAACGCCGCGTCGGCGGAGGCGAACAGGGTGCCGAAGAGGGCCAGCAGGACCACCGCCACCACCACGGCCTTCGCCACCGGCAGCCAGCGCTCCCGGCGCCCTTCGCCGCGCGAGCGCAGGCCACTCCAGACCCAGCGCACGCCGAGGACGGCGGAGTCCAGGAGGCCGACCGGGCCGAGCAGGATGCCGGGCCAGCTGCGGCTGCCGTGCAGGGCCAGGGCGCCCGTCAGGAGGGCCGCGAGCAGGGCCGTCACGGCAGGCCAGGCGGAGGCCCGCAGGGCGGGCACGGCGAGCAGGGCGAGACAGCCGAGCGCCCAGAGCGCGGTCCACGGGCGCAGGGTGCGGCCGGCCGTGCGGGCGGCCGCGTAGGCGCCGACCAGCGCGGGCACCACCGCGAGGAGCAGGCCCGGGCCCAGCCCGTCGCCCAGGAGCAGCGCGACGGCGACGCCGGAGGCGAGCACGGCGCCCAGCACGACGGCCGGTACCGGTCCGACGGCCGCCGGGCGCGCGGCCTCGGCCCACGCGAGCGGGGCCAGGGACCAGGCGCCGGAGGCGGCGCGCTCCTTGCGCACCTGGTGGGCCTGCCAGGCCTTGGGATCCCAGCCGGGCGGCGCGGGTGGCACGGGCGCGGGTGGCACGTGAGCGGTCGCCACGGCCGCGGACGGCACGGGCACGGACCGAGCGGCCCCCGCCGCACCGGCCCCCGTCTGCGTGGCGTCCGCCGCAGGCGTTGCGTCCGCCGTCCCGGCGCTCTCCGCGCCGGTGTTTCCTGCTGACATCGAGTCCCCTCCCCTGTCGACCTCCCCGCCGTGGGGCAGGGAGGCGAAGCCGACAGAGTAGGCCGGTCAGATGCAGTTTTGAACAGGCTCAAAAGACGCCTGTGGCAGGACCGTGACAAACGGAGAGCGGGTGACTACCGCGCCGACTCCGGCAGCCAGGCCGGCAGCGCCTCGGTCCGGGCCAGCCAGGCCTGCGGCAGCGCGGCGTCCCCGCGGGCGCCCAGCACCCCGCCTACGATCGCGCAGGTGGTGTCCACGTCCCCGCCCACCTGGGCGGTGGTCCAGAAGGCCCGCTCGTAGTCGTCCAGGCCCCGCGCCGCCGACCACAGGGCGAACGGCACCGTGTCGTGGGCGCTGGTGCGCCGCCCGCAGCCCAGTACGGCGGCGACGGTCGTGGCGTCGCCGTAGTCGAGCATGTCGCGCGCCCGCCGCACCCCGGCGGCCACCGCGCTGCGCGGGACGAGCGCGATCACCCCGTCCAGCAGGTCGGCGGCCTTCGGCGGCCCGGCCGGATCGGCCGCCAGTGCGGCCGCGGCGGCCACGGCCATCGCCCCGCACACCGCTTCGCGGTGCTGGTGGGTGGTGTAGGCGGAGATCTCCGCCTGGTGGGTGGCCTGTTCCGGGTCGTCGGCGTACCAGGCGCCCAGCGGGGCGACCCGCATGGCCGCGCCGTTGCCCCAGGAACCCTGTCCGTTGAACAGTTCCGCGGCGAGCGTGCGCCAGTCCGCGCCCTCGCGGACCAGGCGCAGCATCCGGTTCACGGCGGGCCCGTAGCCGCGGTCGAAGTCGTGGTGGCGGGCGAAGGAGGCGGCCAGCGCGTCCTGGTCCACCCGGCCGTGCCCGGCGAGCACGGCCACCACCGAGCAGGCCATCTCTGTGTCGTCGGTCCACTGCCACGGATCGCTGCCGGCGGGCAGCTCGCGCCGCTTGAGCAGCGGGTAGTTCACGGGGACGAAGTACTGGGAACCCAGGGCGTCACCCAGGGCCAGCCCCCGGAGGCTGGCCATGGCGCGTGCGTAGCGCCCTTCGGGAGAGGAGTCAGAGGTCATCGCGCGTCACTCTAGCCGTCCAGGTCATAAGGCTCCGGTGTGGTCCACCGCTCAAACGGGCGGTCCATCCGGTACCGGCCGTCGGATCCCAGCATGAGCACCCGGTACTCGCCGTTCCCCGGGTTGGAGAGGGCCTCGAACTCGGCCACGGACCAGTGGAACCAGCGCATGCAGAAGAGCCGCATCGTCAGGCCGTGCGTCACGAGCAGCACGTTCTCCGGATGGTCCGGGGCCTCGAAGCTGCGGTAGAGGCTCTCCAGGAAGGCCCCGACCCGGTCGTACACGTCGGCGCCCGACTCCCCCTGGGCGAAGCGGTAGAAGAAGTGCCCGTACGCGTCCCGGTAGGCCTTCTGGAGCCGTACGTCCTCCCGCTCCTGCCAGTTCCCCCAGTCCTGCTCGCGCAGCCGCGGCTCCTCGCGCATCCGTACCCGCGTCGGGTCCAGGCGCAGCTCGCGGAAGGTCTGCAGGGTCCGGCGGTACGGGGAGACGTACGCGCTGACGTGCTCGTCCCCGAAGAGCTCGCGCAGGCGCACGCCGGACTCCGCCGCCTGCTCGCGCCCGGTGCGGGTCAGCCGCAGGGCGTGGTCGGGCTCCCGCTCGTACACCGTGTCATCGGCATTGCCCTCCGATTCCCCGTGCCGGACAAGGACGATGCGCCGTGGTCGAACCATCCCACGACCTTATTCGGCCACGATCGGGCCCGCCGACCGGGCTCGCCGGTCGGACACGGCGCGAACATACAGTCAGCTCTTCCTCACACCGTCCAGGACGGTTCGAGGTCGACCACGTCCCCGGTGAGGGCCTCCACGTCGGCCTGGATCTGGGCCCGCAGCGAGAGCCGCTCGACCCGTTCCTGCCGGTACTTGCCGTGTTCGGCCGCCGCGTGCCACATCGACAGCACCAGGAACTCGCGGCCGGGCGCCTCGCCGAAGAGGCCCCGGACCATGCCGGGCGAGCCCGCCATGGCCGGGTTCCAGACCTTCTCCTGCATGAGCGCGAAATGGTCGACGCGGCCTTCCCGCACCCGGGTGTGCGCGACCCGGACGACGTCGGCGTCGGTGAAGCGCGGTTCGAAGCCGGTCTTCACGTCGAAGCGGTGGTCGAAGAGCGTGACCCGCGCGTCGGTGTAGGTGCCGTTCTGCGACGCGGCCAGCCGGTCGTGGGAGCGGGCCATGAAGGAGTCGTAGAAGGAACGGCTCTCCCAGAAGGTGAAGACGTGCGCCACCCCCTGCCGGCCCCGGCTCCAGCCGCCGCCCTGCCCCCGGAATCCGGGTTCGCCGGGCAGCCCCGCCCATTTGCGCTGCCCGCGCTCGAACCCGCGTCGGTCCGTCACCGTGCAGCGAATCCACTTGACCAGCACTGCGCCATCGTACGGTCCCGGCGGGGCCCGGGTCAGTCCTCGGCGCGGTACATCCGAAGGAGTTCCGCCGCATCCCGCTCGGACAGCCGAAGGCCGAACTCCCGCCCGAGCAGGGCGAGCAGCTCTCCGGCCGGCACCTCCCGCCGCTCGGTCCGCCCGTCGGGGAGCAGCCGGGAGAGCTCCCGCCCCACGAGGGCCAGCCGATCGGAGTCGCCCTGCCGCTGGACGACGACCCGGCCGACGAAGGCGGAGCGGGGGTGGGAGGAGCTGTAGTGGTTCAGCACCACGTAGTCGACGGGGTGGTAGGGCTGCGGGGAGAAGGCGTACAGGTCCCGCCAGGCGCCCTCGCGCGGCACGCACAGCACGAGGACCCCGTCCGCTTCCTCCCGGACGCGGAACAGCCACTCCCCCTGCCGCACTTCGGCGCCGGGGCGCGCCAGCGGCACGGGCTCGCGCGGCCCCTGCCAGCCGAACCCGGCGTCGCAGAGCCACGGTTCCCCCTCGACGGTGACGACGAGCACGGCGTGCGTCACCGGGGTCAGGGCATCCCCCCGGGAGCGGTTGCGGGCACCGCGCCCGGAGACTACGAAGCCGATCCGCTCCAGGGCGGCGGCCAGCAGGGTGTTCTGCTCGTAGCAGTAGCCGCCGCGGCGGTCGTGCACGAGCTTGCCCTCGACCGCCTTGACGTCCAGCCCGACGGGGCGGCCGAACAGCACGTCCAGGCTCTCGAAGGTGATCACACCGGTGTGCGCCCGGTGCACTGCCTTCAACGTCTCCAGATCCGCCCGGAGTTCCCCGCCGCTCCAGCCGATCCGCGCCAGATAGGCGTCCAGATCCAGCTCGTCACCGCTCCACATGGCTTCCCCGCTCATCGCCCGACGATATTGCGGGGCGCCCCGACCGGCCGCCCCCCACCATGGTCATCATGACGGCCCTGCACACCAACCCGCTCTTCGCCCGCCTGGCTCCGGCCGAGCGGGTCCTCGTCTCCGGCGCCGGTGGCGGCTTCGACATCTACGCCGGACTCCCGATCGCCCTCTCCCTCCTGCACCAGGGCAAGGAGGTGTACCTGGCCAACCTCTCCTTCAGCTCACTGGCCGGCCTCCCGCTCGACGACTGGGCGGCCCCGGACCTCGCGGCCGTCACCCCGCGCTCCGCGCCGCACCAGTCGTACTTCCCGGAGCGGACCCTGGCCCAGTGGCTGGAGCTGCACCGGTACCCGTCGACGGTGTACGCCTTCCCCCAGACCGGCGTGCAACCGCTGCGGGCCGCCTACCGCGCGCTGATCGACCTGCACCGGATCGACGCGGTGGTCCTCGTCGACGGGGGTACCGACATCCTGATGCGGGGGGACGAGGCCGGGCTCGGCACGCCCGAGGAGGACCTGACCAGCGTGGCGGCCCTGGCCGCGCTGGACGACGTACCGGAGCGCCTCGTGGTCTCGGTGGGTTTCGGCGTGGACGCGTACCACGGGGTGAACCACGCACTGGTCCTGGAGAACATCGCGGCGCTGGAACGGGACGGGGCGTACCTCGGCGCGTTCTCGGTCCCCCGTGCCACCCGGGAGGGCGCGCTGTACCTCGATGCCGTCGCCCACGCGCAGGACCGCACCCCGGAGCACCCGAGCATCGTGAACGGTTCGATCGCCGCGGCGGTCCGGGGCTCCTTCGGGGACGTCCGTTTCACCAGCCGCACCCGCGACGGCGAACTGTTCGTGAACCCGCTGATGTCCCTGTGCTTCGCCTTCGACCTGGCGGGCCTGGCCGCCCGCTGCCTCTATCTGGACCGGATCGAGAACACCCACCTGCTGCGCCAGGTGAGCTCGGAGATCGCGGCCTTCCGAGACGAGGTGATCACCCGCCCGGCCCGGACCTTCCCCCACTGACCTCGCACGCGGGAACGGGGACCGGCCAGTGGCCGGTCCCCGTTCCTTCAGCTGCTCAGTGGCAGCGGCGTGCTGGTCAGCTGCAGCCGCTGGTGGAGCCGCAGCCCTCGCAGATGTAGCAGGAGCCGGCGCGCTGCATCTTCGTACCGCAGGAGAAGCACAGCGGGGCGTCGGCGGAGACGCCGAGCTGCATCTCGACCAGTTCGGCGTTGGAGTGCGCCGTCTTGACGGCCGGGGCCGGGACGATCACGACCGGCTTGACGGCCGGGACGGTCTGGACCGCGGCGAGCGGGGCCGCCTGGGTCAGGGTCTCCGTGTCGAGCTCCTCGTCGAGGGGCTCGTAGGAACCGGTGTCCAGGTGGCGCTGACGCTCCTCGGCGGAGTGGATGCCGAGGGCCGAGCGGGTCTCGAAGGGCAGGAAGTCGAGCGCCACGCGGCGGAAGATGTAGTCGACGATCGACTGCGCCATCCGCACGTCCGGGTCGTCCGTCATGCCGGCCGGCTCGAAGCGCATGTTCGTGAACTTCGCGACGTACGTCTCCAGCGGGACGCCGTACTGCAGGCCGACCGAGACGGCGATCGAGAAGGCGTCCATCATGCCCGCGAGGGTCGAACCCTGCTTGGACATCTTCAGGAAGACCTCGCCGAGACCGTCGTCCGGGTAGGAGTTCGCGGTCATGTAGCCCTCGGCGCCACCGACCGTGAAGGAGGTGGTGATCCCCGGACGGCCCTTCGGGAGGCGCTTGCGGACCGGGCGGTACTCGATGACCTTCTCGACCGCCGTGCGGATGGTCTCCTCGGCCTTCTCGGTGACCTCGACCTTCTCCGCTTCCTTCTTCTTCGCGGAGAGGGGCTGGCCGACCTTGCAGTTGTCGCGGTAGATCGCGAGCGCCTTGACGCCCAGCTTCCACGCCTCGAAGTAGATCTCCTCGATCTCCTCGACGGTCGCCGTCTCCGGCATGTTGACCGTCTTCGAGATCGCGCCGGAGATCCAGGGCTGGATCGCGGCCATCATGCGCACGTGGCCCATCGCGGAGATGGAACGCTCGCCCATCGCGCAGTCGAAGACCGAGTAGTGCTCCTGCTTCAGGCCCGGGGCGTCGACGACCACGCCGTGCTCGGCGATGTGGGCGACGATCGCCTCGATCTGCTCTTCCTGGTAGCCCATGCGGCGCAGGGCCTGCGGAACGGTGCCGTTGACGATCTGCATCGAGCCGCCGCCGACGAGCTTCTTGAACTTGACCAGGGCCAGGTCCGGCTCGACACCGGTGGTGTCGCAGGACATCGCGAGACCGATGGTGCCGGTCGGCGCGAGGACGGAGGCCTGCGAGTTGCGGAAGCCGTTCTTCTCGCCGAGGCGGATCACGTCCTGCCAGGCCTCGGTGGCCGCGGCCCAGATGACGTTGTCCAGGTCCTCGGTGCGCGGCGCGACGGCGTTGGCGTCGGAGTGCTGCTTCATGACGCGCTTGTGCGACTCGGCGTTGCGGGCGTAGCCGTCGTACGGGCCGACGATCGCGGCCAGCTCGGCGGAGCGCTTGTACGCGGTACCGGTCATCAGCGAGGTGATCGACGCGGCGAGGGTGCGGCCGCCGTCGGAGTCGTACGCGTGGCCGGTGGCCATCAGCAGGGCGCCGAGGTTGGCGTAGCCGATGCCCAGCTGGCGGAAGGCGCGGGTGTTCTCGCCGATCTTCTGCGTCGGGAAGTCCGCGAAGCAGATGGAGATGTCCATCGCGGTGATGACCAGCTCGACGACCTTGGAGAAGCGCTCGGCGTCGAAGGACTGGTTGCCCTTGCCGTCGTCGTCGAGGAACTTCATCAGGTTCAGCGAGGCGAGGTTGCAGGACGTGTTGTCCAGGTGCATGTACTCGCTGCACGGGTTGGACGCGGTGATACGGCCGGACTCGGGGCAGGTGTGCCAGTTGTTGATCACACCGTCGTACTGGATGCCCGGGTCGGCACAGGCCCACGCGGCCTCGGCGAGCTTGCGGAAGAGCGACTTGGCGTCGACCGTCTCGATGACCTCGCCGGTCATGCGGGCGCGCAGGCCGAAGTCGGTGCCGTTCTCGACGGCCGTCATGAACTCGTCGTTCACGCGAACGGAGTTGTTGGCGTTCTGGTACTGGACGGACGTGATGTCGTCGCCGCCCAGGTCCATGTCGAAGCCCGCGTCGCGCAGGGCGCGGATCTTCTCCTCTTCCTTCACCTTGGTGGCGATGAAGTCCTCGACGTCCGGGTGGTCCACGTCCAGGACGACCATCTTGGCCGCGCGGCGGGTGGCGCCGCCCGACTTGATCGTTCCGGCGGACGCGTCGGCGCCGCGCATGAAGGAGACCGGGCCGGAGGCGTTGCCGCCGGAGGAGAGGAGCTCCTTGGAGGAGCGGATGCGGGAGAGGTTCAGGCCGGCGCCGGAGCCGCCCTTGAAGATCATGCCCTCTTCCTTGTACCAGTCGAGGATCGACTCCATGGAGTCGTCGACGGCCAGGATGAAGCAGGCGGAGACCTGCTGCGGCTGGGCCGTGCCCACGTTGAACCACACCGGCGAGTTGAAGCTGAAGATCTGGTGCAGGAGCGCGTAGGTCAGCTCGTGCTCGAAGATCTCCGCGTCGGCGGGGGACGTGAAGTAGTCGAAGTCCTCGCCGGCCTTCGTGTACGTCTTCACGATCCGGTCGATGAGCTGCTTCAGACCGGTCTCGCGCTGCGGGGTGCCGACCGCACCGCGGAAGTACTTGCTCGTGACGATGTTGACCGCGTTCACCGACCAGAAGTCCGGGAACTCGACGCCGTACTGCTCGAAGTTCACCGAGCCGTCGCGCCAGTTGGTCATGACGACGTCGCGGCGCGCCCAGGTCACCTCGTCGTACGGGTGCACGCCCGGGGTGGTGTGGATGCGCTCGATACGCAGGCCGCTCTTGGCAGTCTTGGTGCCCTTGGCGCGGGAACCTCGTGCCGAGCTGCTCGCCGTCTCTGTCATGCCGTTCCTCCCAATGCGGGCAAAACGCCCTAAAGTGCCAGCGCTATTCCGCGGCACGGTGCTGTGTGTCTTGTATCTACGTCTTCTTCGCCAGACCCACCGGCCGTTCCACGACGCACGCACGGCGCGGAACGGTCCCTCCGGTCAGTCGGCGGCGGAGGCGGGCACGGGGACCGGAGCGGTCCCACCGGGCTCGCACTCTTCATGAGGCCGCGGCACGCGGAGTTCCGCGATGGCGGTCTCGAAGTCTTCGAGTGTGTCGAACGCCTTGTAAACGGACGCGAACCGGAGGTACGCGACCAGATCGAGGTCCTGCAACGGGCCGAGTATGGCCAGACCCACGTCGTGGGTGGTCAGCTCGGCGCTCCCGGTGGCGCGCAGCGCCTCCTCGACCCGCTGGCCGAGCTTGGCGAGGGCGTCCTCGGTGACCGGCCGCCCCTGGCACGCCTTGCGCACGCCCGAGATGACCTTGGTGCGGCTGAAGGGTTCGGTCACCCCGCTGCGCTTGATCACCATCAGTGAGGCCGTCTCCACCGTCGTGAAGCGACGGGAGCAGTCGGGGCACTGGCGGCGCCTGCGGATCGACGTGCCGTCGTCGGTGGTGCGACTGTCGACGACACGGCTGTCGGGGTGCCTGCAGAAGGGGCAGTGCATGGTTCCCTCACCCTCCTCTTGGCACGACTGAATCACCTCGTGAGACCCCTGAACGGCAGAGTCGAAGCTCTGTCGGAGGCTCTCGAAGCAGCCACAAGCATATGCGATGTCGGGGGCCCCGGCAGACCGAGGACCACAACTTCTGGGTGGCAGCGCTCATCCAACCACTAGATCTTGGGTTGTGGTGGATTTACACCGCTCCGCGTGTCGCGGCGTCCGATGGCCGGATAACAGGCCCTGCGGTGCCAGACTGGGCGCAGACCCGGACGGTGGCGACCCGACCCGGAAGGGTACCGTAAGCAGTGGCTCCGCAGCCGAACCCCCGTTCGGTCCGGAGGGCCCGCCGGCGCTCGTTCTATACACCTCACGAAGTGAACACGGTGGGTCATCTACGATTTTTCACTCGAACGTGTGTTTGGCGCAACCTTTCGAAAGCAACTACCGTTGTCCAGCTAGGGAGAACATTTCGAGAGGGGCCGACGACGTGACCACCACCGCAGACAGTGCCACCATCACTGCCCAGAACCGCTCCCAGAGCCGACTTGAGCCGGTGCATGCCATGAATGACGCAAGCCTGAACCCGGAGGCGGAGCCCGTACGCCCCGCACGCTCGCTGCCAGGGCGACCTCCAGGCATCCGCGCCGACAGCTCCGGGCTCACGGACCGGCAGCGGAGGGTCATCGAGGTCATTCGCGACTCGGTGCAGCGGCGCGGCTACCCGCCGTCGATGCGGGAGATCGGCCAGGCGGTCGGCCTGTCCAGCACCTCTTCGGTCGCGCACCAGCTGATGGCCCTGGAGCGCAAGGGCTTCCTGCGCCGCGACCCCCACCGCCCCCGGGCGTACGAGGTGCGCGGCTCCGACCAGCCCAGCTCGCAGCCCACGGACACCACGGGCAAGCCCGCAGCCTCGTACGTGCCCCTGGTCGGCCGGATCGCGGCCGGTGGCCCGATCCTCGCCGAGGAGTCGGTGGAGGACGTGTTCCCCCTCCCCCGCCAGCTCGTGGGCGACGGAGAGCTGTTCTGCCTCAAGGTCGTCGGCGATTCGATGGTCGAGGCCGCGATCTGTGACGGCGACTGGGTGACCGTCCGCCGCCAGCCCGTCGCGGAGAACGGCGACATCGTCGCCGCCATGCTGGACGGCGAGGCCACGGTCAAGCGCTTCAAGCGCGAGGACGGCCACGTCTGGCTGCTCCCGCACAACGCCGCCTACCAGCCGATCCCCGGCGACGACGCCACCATCCTCGGCAAGGTCGTGGCGGTACTGCGCCGGCTCTGACTGCCCGCGCCCTCATCCAGCTCCGGGACCTACTGCGCCGGTCCCGGAGCTGCTTTGTGTGTACGGGGCCTTCGCCCTGCTTGTCCGCGGCCTACGTGTCCTCGCCCTGCTCGCCCTCGGCCTACTTGTCCTCGGCCTGCGCCGCGGCGTCGATCGCGGCGAGCGAGCGGCGGACCTGATTGCGGTCCGTGGTGTACCAGAAGTCCGGCAGGGTGGCCCGCAGGAAGCTCCCGTACCGGGCCGTGGCCAGCCGGGGGTCCAGGACCGCCACGACGCCCTTGTCCCCGGTGGCCCGTACGAGCCGGCCCGCACCCTGGGCCATGAGCAGCGCCGCGTGCGTCGCCGCGACGGACATGAAGCCGTTCCCGCCGCGCTCCTCGACCGCCTTCTGCCGGGCGCTCATCAGCGGGTCGTCGGGGCGCGGGAACGGGATCCGGTCCATGATCACCAACTGGCAGCTGGGCCCCGGAACGTCCACGCCCTGCCATAGCGACAGGGTCCCGAACAGGCAGGTCTTCGGATCGGCGGCGAAGGCCTTGATCAGCTCGCCGAGGGTCTCCTCGCCCTGGAGCAGGATCGGGTTCTCGAGCCGGCCGCGCAGTTCCTCGGCAGCGGCCTTCGCCCCGCGCATGGAGGAGAACAGCCCGAGGGTGCGGCCGCCCGCCGCCTCGATCAGCTCCGCGAGCTCGTCCATCATGTCGCCGCGGGTGCCCTCGCGGCCGGGGGTGGCCAGGTGCTTGGCGACGTAGAGGATGCCCTGCTTGGGGTAGTCGAAGGGCGAGCCGACGTCGAGGCCCTTCCACTGCGGCACGTCCTCTCCCTCGACGCCCTCCGGGGACAGGCCCATCGACGCGGCCACCCCGTTGAAGTCGCCGCCGAGCTTGAGGGTCGCCGAGGTCAGGACCACCGAGCGCTCCGCGAACAGCTTCTCCCGCAGCAGGCCCGACACCGACAGCGGAGCCACCCGGAGGGTGGCGCCGAAGCGGTCGTGGCGTTCGTACCAGACCACGTCGTACTCGGAGCCCTGCGTGATCCGCTCCGCCACCCCGTGCACGCTCTCCACCGCGGCGAGCGCCTGCTTGCGGACGGCGTCCTCGTCGTGGACGGACTTGTCCCGCGTGGTGCCGATCGCCGAGATCACGCTGCGCGAAGCGTCCCGCAGGGCCATCAGCGCGTAGCCGAGGTCCTCGGGGATCTCCTCCAGGCGGCCCGGGAGGGCCAGCTCCATGACCCGCTCGAAGGTTTCGGACGCGGTCTGCAGCGAGTCGGCGGTCTTCTCGTCGACCAGCTTCGCCGCGCGCTTCACGGCACGGTTGACCTGGCCCGGGGTGAGCTCTCCCGTGGCGACCCCCGTCACCCGGGAAACCAGCTCGTGGGCCTCGTCGACGATCAGCACCTCGTGCTGCGGGAGGACCGGGGCGCCCTCGATGGCGTCGATGGCGAGGAGCGCGTGGTTGGTGACGACCACGTCCGCGAGCTTGGCCCGCTCGCGGGCGGCCTCCGCGAAGCACTCCGCGCCGTACGCGCACTTCGTTGCACCCAGGCATTCGCGGGAGGAGACGGAGATCTGCGCCCAGGCCTTGTCGGAGACGCCCGGGGTGAGGTCGTCGCGGTCACCCGTCTCGGTCTCGTCCGCCCAGTCGCGCATCCGCAGCAGGTCCTGGCCGAGCTTGCTGGTCGGGGTGGCCGCCTCGAACTGGTCGAAGAGGCCCTCTTCCTCGTCCTGCGGGGCGCCCTCGTGCAGACGGTGCAGGCAGAGGTAGTTGGAGCGGCCCTTGAGCATGGCGAACTGCGGGCGGCGGCGGAGCTGCGGATGCAGCGCTTCCACCGTCCGGGGCAGGTCGCGCTCGACGAGCTGGCGCTGGAGGGCCAGCGTCGCCGTGGCCACGACCACGCGCTCGCCGTGCGCGAGGGCCGGCACCAGGTAGCCGAGGGACTTGCCCGTGCCGGTACCGGCCTGGATGAGGCGGTGGGAGTTGTCGTCGATCGCTTCGGCGACGGCTTCGGCCATGGCCACCTGGCCGGGCCGCTCCGTGCCGCCGACGGCGGAGACGGCGGCGTGCAGCAGGTCGGGGAGGGAGGGCTTCGTCATAGCAGTGCCAACCCTACGGGGCTCCGCCGACAGTGGCCGCACCGGCGAGCGGTCATGACCGGTGGAGGGGGTTCGGCACGGTGCCGTACCGCACGGCGTGGGGGCGGTCGGGCCGGTCGCGGTAGCCGTCCTCGTAGAGGCGGTTCCTGTTCAGACAGAGCCTCACGATGCGTTCGCCGAGCAGGTCGAAGAGCTCGTAGCGCTCCTTGAGCTCGGGGAAACGGGCCTGGTGGCGCAGGATCTCCGCCCGGACGAGGGACCAGAACGTGTCCTCCGGGACCCCGAGCCGGTCCTCGCACAGGGCGGACAGGTAGCGGAAGACGCCGACGAAGAGCCCGGAGTGGATGAACTGGGGCAGGAAGTCCGCGGGCTCGCTGAGCAGGACCGCGCGGACCTCGTCGGGCACTGCCGCCAGCTCGGGCAGCGGTTCGGCGCTGATGTTGACGTCGTCCACGAAGTCCTTGACCGCGAGCCGGACCGGGACGTCGTGCTCGTCGAAGATCACGACGGTGTTCTCCCCGTGCGGGGAGAAGACGGTGCCGTAGCGGTAGAGGAAGCGGAGCAGCGGCGGCAGCAGGGCGGCGAAGAGCCGCTGGAGCCAGACCACGGGGGTCAGACCGGAGCGAACGACGAGCTCGGCGGTGAAGGACCGGCCGCGGGGATCGGTGTGCAGGAGCGAGGCGAGGGTGCGGGCCCGCTCGCCGGGGGCGAGGTGCCGGGTCAGCGGCTCGCGCCAGATCGCGCCGAGGAGCTCCTTGTACTGGTACGGGACTTCGGGGAGCGCGTCGTAGACGGGGTGGCGGACCGTGACGGAGGCGACCTCGCCGAGCAGGATCACTCCGCATTCCTCGCGGAGGAAGGGGTCGCCGTCGCGCAGGGAGTGGATCCAGGCGGTGACGGCGGGCGCCGCGAGGGCCAGGTCCGAGGGCAGGCCGCGCCAGACCATGGTGTTGAGGACGGAGAGCGGCAGCTTGACGCTGTGGCGGTCGGGGCGGGTGAGGTTGAGGAAGGTGCGGATCGACTGCTGCGGAAGGCGGAGGTCGGGGTCGGCGGGGAGCGGGACCAGGGTGCCGTCGGCGAGGGCCGGAGCGAAGAGGGGCAGGAGGACCTCGTCCCACTGCCAGGGGTGGACGGGGAGGTAGAGGTAGCCGAGCGGGTCGAGGCCGCGCTCGCGCAGGGTCCGGTCGAAGAGGGCGCGGGTGACGGGGTCGAGCTCGGCGGAGTAGAGGCGGGCGGGGTCTTCCAGGCCGGCGGTGCCCCGGTAGTGCGCGAGGGAGGTGTGGGCGGCGAGCCAGGGCAGGCGCTGCGCGGTGCGGGCCTCGGGCGCCCAGGCGGCGGTGTCGGACGCGGAGAGTCCGATCCGCCCCTTGTTGAGGACGAGCCAGGGATGGCCGGTCTGGTGGCCTTCGAGGGCCGCGTAGTCGAGGTCGGCCAGGACGTCCGCGGTGAGCGCGGTGTGGTCGATGCGGGCATCTGCCGCGAGGGTCGCGCTGAGCTCGCGGACGAGGTGGCCGAGGGTGGCGCCGTCGAGGCCGAGGAGGGTGCGCGCGCGGATGAGGAAGGCGTACGGGTCCCCGAAGGCGGTCGGCGGGCCGGAAGAGCCGGACTGCGGAGTGAGGGTGATCGTGTCGGGTGTGACGTGCCAGCTGCCGTACGCACGGCGGCGGGCCCGGAAGCCGAGGCTGCTGCCGTCGTCGAGGGTCAGCGTCCAGGCGTCGCCCGAGGCGGCGGGGGCGGGGACCGGGGTGATGATCTCCTCGTACGCGAACTCGCCGAGCATCTTTGCGAGCAGCCGGCGGGCAGCGAACTCCCAGGTCAGCCGGTTCAGTTCGGGCGGCGTGCAGGGGTGCTGGGGCGACGGGGGCACGGAGTCCGGGAGGTGGGGGCCTGGGGAGTCGGGGGTTGCGGGGAAATTCTGCACGGGACTCCTCAGGATCGGGAACTTTGCTGCGTGACGCAGAGTTTTCGAGGTGAGAGGTACGGGAAGTGAAGGGATGTAGGGGAACCGGTGGGGCGGAGGGCGCTGCGGGGCGGAGGGGCCGGGGCGCTGGGTCGGAGCGGTGGGTCGGAGCGGTGGGGTCAGGGCGGGGCGGTGCTCAGAGGAGATTGCGCAGCGCCCGCTCGCGGACCATCAGGGCGGCTCGTTTGCCGGGCAGTTCGATTTCGGCGGGGCAGCGGAAGCCGGAGTTCAGGAAGGCTGATACGGAGGGGGTGTTGCGGATGTCCGGTTCGGCGATGACGCGCATGCAGCGGGGACGGTTGTCGAGCACCAGGTCGGCGACGGCGCGCAGGAGCAGGGTGCCCAGACCTCGGCCGCGGTTCGTGCCGTCTCCGATGAGCAGGTGGATACCCGTGTCGTGGGGGCGCGCCGGGTAGTACGCGGAGAGCGGGTCGAGGTCGGCCCGGTAGATCTCCCAGTAACTCATCGGCGTGCCGTCGAGGAGGCCGAGGCACGGGATGCTGCGGCTGTCCCCGGCCTGCTGTGCCCATACGTGGGCGGCGGTGGCCCCGGCCGGGCCGGCCAGTTCCCAATAGGCGTCCACTTGCGGGTCGTTCATCCAGCCGGTGAGCAGGTCCAGGTCGCGGTCGAGCCGTACCGGTTCGAGGTGGAAGACGCCGGACCTGGTCGTGACGCCGCCCCAGGCCGCCGGGGAGTCGAGCAGATCGGCTTCGGCGAGCCGGGGCAGCGAATCGGCGCTGAGGCGCGGCGCGGGCGTGCGCAACACCTCGGAGCGGAGCACAGCGGTGCGGGCCTCATCGGTCCAGGCCGCATGGGTGGGGGCCACATCGGCGAGGAGCACGCCGGTGTGGAAGTCGGTGGAGGGCATCGGGGGCTCTTCTCCGTTTCGGTGCTGACGCGTCAATCGTGAAGGGGGTTGGTGATGGTGACGTAGACGGACTGGGTGTCGACGGGGCCGACGAGCTCGTCCAGGCCTCCGAGGCGGGTGAGCAGATTCGCCTTGCAGCGCAGGGTGGGCGAGTCGAGCAGCCTCTCGGGGAGCGGGCCGAGGCCCCTGGCCTTGCCGAGGAAGCGGCGGAAGGCGGCCAGCAGGACGCGTTCGTCGGCGAGCCGCTGGGATCCGAAGGCCCCGATGAGACCGAGCACGTTGTTGATGCCGAGGTAGTAGGCGAAGCGTTCGTCGGTGACGGCGTCGGAGACGAAGGTGTCGCTCGTGGCGCCGATTCCGGGGAGCCGGCGCTCCAGTTCCGCGCGGCGGGATGCGCGGAAGTAGTAGCCCTGGTTGTCGCGGTAGCGGCCGCCGACCGGCCAGCCGGCCGGGTCGAGGAGGACCAGCGTGTTCTGCTGGTGCGCTTCGAGGGCGATGCCGGCGAGCGAGTCGAAGGCGAGGACCGGCAGGACGACGTGTTCGAGGTAGCGCAGGAACCACTCGGCGGCGACGGCGGAGATCGTCCGCCCGGTGGTGGCGGCGAGCCGCGAGACGGTCTCGGCGAGCCGGGAGCTCATGGTGGTCCGCCCGGGCCACGGGCGGGGTGCGGTGAGTGCGGCGATGCAGAGGGCGTCGTCGCCCGGCAGGAAGGGGTTGTGACGGAGCAGGACGTCGAGTCCGGGGACGGGTACGCCGTCCGGGGTGTCGACGGCGGCCCATGCGGGATCGCGGACGATGTCGAAGCCGGGGTGGGCGGACTGCCACCGCTCGGCGAGTCCGGTGCGGAGCAGCCGGTGCACCTCGATGCCGCGGTGGAGTTCCTTGCGGAGGTTCTCGCGCCGGGAGTTGGTGATGCGCAGGCCGAGGGAGAGCTTGAGCATCGCGGGGGCGCCGGGCCGGTGGACGGTGCGGATGGAGGAGGTCGGATACCAGGGGGCGCCGTACGGGCCCAGGTCGTGCAGGAGTCCCGCGTCGCGGAGGGCGGCGATCGCGGGGCGCTGGAGCAGGTCACGGGCCTGCCAGGGGTGAAGGGGAAGGGGGGTGGCGCCGTCGGGCACCGGGAGCCCGGGGGCCAGGCGGCCCAGGAGCCGGGCGGCGGGGACGGGGCGGCCGCGTTCGGTCCAGGCCGAGTCGGTGGCGAGGACGGCGGGGGCGACCGCCACCCAGTGCAGGGGGAAGGAGCCGTGCAGTTCGGGTGAGTAGCGGCGCACTTCGGCTTCGGACAGCCCTTCGCGGCTCTTCGGCGTCGGGTGCAGCGGGTGACCGAGGAGGAGGGACTGTTCGGCGGTGAGGAACAGGTCCGTGGCGACGGGGTCGGGTGCGGCCGGGCGTTGGCGGCGGTCGGTGATGAACTCGGCGGTCCGGCCCACCGAGTCGGCGACCCGCCCGACGAGGTCGGCGCCACCGGGAGCACTGTCGCCAGGGGCGGCGTTTCCGTGGGGACCCTCGCCTTCGCGGGAGATGAGCGCCGCGAGGGTGACCGCGTCCACGGCGGGGGAGTCGGCGGGCACGCCTTGGATGCGGGCCGGGCCGAAGCGGTGCCAGCCTGCGGGCGACCAGTAGCGGACGGCGACGAGCAGGGCGGTGCCCGATGCGGGGAGGGGGATGCGCAGGACGGAACCGGCGGGCTGTTCGAGTCCGGTCTCGCGGACCCAGCAGCGGAGCAGGTTCTCCACCGAGGCGGCCTCGGCGGCGACCCTGGGGTCGGGATGGTCCAGCGGGTCGGCCGCTCCCGCCCGGGGCCGGACGGTGCCGTCCTTCTGCCGTGGCACGGCGGCAGGTGACTGCGGCTCGGCCGGCGGCCAGGGCATGCCCGCCGCCGGCATGCCCGGAAGTCCACCGGCAGGACTGGCGGAGCCGTCCCCCGGCGGCGCCGGCGCCGTCGCCCACTCCCCCGCTTCGGCCGCGCCGCGCCGTGGGGCCACCGCGTCCTGGGCAGCGAGTGGCGTACCCACGGAACCCGAGCCGGAAGGCGCCCCCTCAGAAGGCCCCTTCAGCACAGCCTCGCCCTGCCCTCCGGAGGGCAGCTCACCCGAACGCCCCGGGCCCGACGGCGCCGGGTCCGACGAAGAACCGGGTCCGGCCGCGGCTCCCCTGACCTCCACCCCGGGCCACCCGACGAGGGCCCCCACGGAGCCCCCGCCCGGCAGCCCCTCACCCACCCCCGCCGGACCACCATCGACCGCGGCCCCGGAATCCGGCTGCGCAGCCACAGCCGAAGGCACACCGCCCAAGACCCCGGTGACCACCGCTTCGCCGGACCGCGCCAGAGCACCAGCCAACGGCGGCCACGCGGTAGCGGCCGCGTGCGCCGAAGACCCACCGGCCACGACGGCGTCGGCGGAAACCCGGAGAGAACCGTCCGCCGCAGCAAGCAACGGCGACCACGCAGCAGGAAGGGGCATCGCCACACCGGCCACGGCCGGATCGCCGGAGGGCTGAGGGGAAAGGTCCGCCACAGAGGGCAGAGGCGGCCACGCGCCAGGAGGAACCTTCGGTTCACCGGCCACGGCCGGATCGCCGGAAGGCCGGGGGGATTCGTCTGCCGCAGCGGGCAACGGCGGCCACGCAGTAGGAGGAGGCGTCGACCCATCGGCCACGGCCGGGTCGGCGCAAGGCCGGGGGGAGCCGTCCGCAGCACCGAGCAACGGCGGCCACGCAGCAGGAGGACGCGTCGACCCATCGGCCACGGCCGGATCGACGGAAGGCTGAGGGGAGCCGTCCGCAGCACCGAGCAACGGCGGCCACGCAGCAGGAGGACGCATCGGCCCATCGGCCACGGCCGGATCGGCGGAAGGCTGAGGGGAGCTGTCCACAGCGCCGAGCAACGGCGGCCACGCAGTAGGAGGACGCGTCGCCACACTGGCCACGGCCGGATCGGCGGAAGGCTGAGGGGAAAGGTCCGCCGCAGAGGGCAGAGGCGGCCACGCGGTGGGGGCGGGCGAGGATCCAGCGGGTACAGCCAGATCCGTGGCGGGCGGGGAAGAACGTTCCGCTGAAGCAGGCGGCGGCTGCCATGCGAGGGCGGCGGGCAGAGGCTCGCTGACCGGGGCCGCGGGCGCGGCGGGCGACTCAAGTCGAGTCGTAGCAGCCGAAGGTGACGGGGCCGGCTTGCCGTCCGAGGAGAGGGAGGGGGTAGGGCGTCCCGAGGCAGCCGAGGCGGTGCCGACTGGGGGCTGCCCGGCAGGCGGGGCCCCCGGGGAGGCCTGGACCGGGACCGGGGCCGGGGCCGGGTCCGGGGCCGGGGCCGTCGAGGCTGGGGCCGGGGCTGCGGCTGGGGCCGGGGCCTGGGCCGGGGCCGGGGCCTGGGCCGACGAGGTTGGGGCCGCTGGGGAGGTCTGGGCCGGGCTCGGACTGGGAGCAGTGGGCTCGGTACCGGAAGGGCCCGCCAGCCGGGGCTGCTGCGGGCTCCCGGCGGAGGCCGTCGGGGACGGTGAGGGGCGGCCATCCGGAGGCGGCGTCAGTCCGGCTCCGGGGGTCGGGCCGGCTCCGGGGGTCGGGCCGGCTCCGGGGGTCGGGCCGGACGGCGGCGTAGGGGTGGATCCCAGGGTCGGGGTCGACGGCGGCATGGGCGCGGATCCTAGGGTCGGGGCCGATGGTGGTGTAGGCCCGGCTGGGTCTACTGGAGCCGGCGCCGGCACGCTCTCGGCGACGGACGGGGCCCCGGGGGCGGGGGCCGGGGATGGCTGTAGGAGCCCTGTGGGGGCGGTAGCTAGCAGCGAAGGCCAGTGCCCGATCGCAGCAGCCGAACCCTTCTCAGCCCCTGGGGGCGCCCCGACCGTGGGCGGCCCTGCGGGAGAAGCGGCTGACCCCGCTGAGCGGGGCCCGGCCGCCTCCGGAGAGGGCCATGGTGAGGAGTCGACGGGGAGGGGCGTGGAGGGCGTGTGCCCGTACCCGGGGGCGGAGGGCGAGCCCGGGGCGTCCGAAGAGGGCACGGAACCGCCCCCCGCGCCGTGTGGCGTGACCGGGGCCGCTGCCGGCATCGCCGATGGAACGGCGGGCGTCGGCTGCCGCAGCGCGGCGGCGGGCGAGGAATCCGATGACGCGAGCGGACCAGCATGCACCGGCATCGGCATCGGCATCGGTGACACGGGCGCGGGTTCGGCCGGAGCGCGCACAGGCCGTGGCGGATCGCTGGCCGCCGAAGCCGACCGCACGGAAGCTTCCGACGGCAGCGGCGAACCCAGCCGACCAGCAGCTGTCGACCGCGTCGGCGCGGAGGCAGGCGACCCATCCGGCGGCGGGGGGACGGACTCAACGGAAGCAAGCGGCGACCGTGTCGGATTGGCCGCGGCGGCGGGCGCGGGGAGCGGTGCGCCCAGCCGATCAGAAGCCTCCGTGTGCGGAGGGGCGGGGGCAGTCGGAGAGTCCGCTGACGCGATCGGACCAGCCGGCATAGGCGGCGGTGTGAGGTCGGCCGGAGTGCATGGGGGCCACAGCGGACCGGAGGCTCCCGACGCGGGGGGAACCCGGAGGGCGGGAAACACCCATGGTTCGACGGGCATCGGCACGGGCGGCGCGGACTCGGTCGGAGCAAGCGGGGACCGTAGCGGACTGGCGAGTACCGACGGCGGGTTGGAGGACCCCGGCGAAGTGTCGAGCGGAGGGGGCCCGGTCTCAGCGGTGGCCCGAGCGTGTGGGGAGCCGAGCGGAGCCGGGGGCGATGCGGTGGCAGCGGTTGGATTCTGTGGCGGCTGTGGGGGGTTGACACGTGGCTGCACGGAGGCGGGCGGCGGGAGGGTGGACCCCGTGGGGGCGACGGGCGAGGCCGACGGCAGCGTGAGCGTGGTCGGAGGAAGGCTGGTGTCCAGAGCTCCGGGCTGCGACACCGTGCACGACGCCGACGGGAGGTCAGCACCCGAGGTGCCCTGCGGCAGCACAGTGGGGGGCGCCGGCGGGAGGGTGCGGTCCCCCGCAGCGGGCGGCAGCACCGTCGACACGGCGGACGGGGACGGGGCCGATGAGTGAGTGAGACCCGGGCCGCCGGGCGGCGGCACCGCCGGGAGCCCCGCCGCGAGGGGGGAGTCCAAGCCGCTGGGCGACGGGACCGCAGGGACGGTGGGACCCACGGCGCCTGGGGGCGGCGCCGTCGGAGTCAACGACGGGAGGTCGGGGTCCAGCGCATCGGGGTGCAGGACCGACTGCACCGTGGACGGGGCCGACCCGTGAGTAAGGCCCGAAGCGCCCGGCGGCGGCGCCTTGGGGGCCGCAGAAGAGAGGGCGGAGTCCAAACCAGGCGGCGGGACCGCAGTAGGGGTGGCGCCCAAGGCCCCGGGCGACGGCACCGTCGGGGTCTGCGACAGGAGGGTGGGGTCCAAGCCGCCGGACGGCGGCACCGCGGCTGCCGCCGCCGGAAGCGCGGAGTCCGGGGCGCAATGCGGCGGGACCGGGGGAACGCCGGGATCCGAGGCACCGGGCCTCAGCAGCGTGGGGGGTGCTGCCAGGAGGGCTTGGCCCAGGCTGCCGGGTGCCGGCACCGTGGGAGTGGCCGGCGGGAGGCCCGGGCCCGAGGCGCCGGGGAGTGGCGACGTCGGCGGGAGAGCGGGGCCCGCCGCGCCGGACGGCATCGACGTCGGCGGGTCCGATGGGAGGGCCGTGCTCGGGGCGCCGGCCCGCAACACCGTGGGGACCGCCCCCGGGAGAGCAGCACCCAGGTCGCCGGACGACAGCACCGTCGGCACGTCCGACGAGAGCGCGGAGTCCGAGGCACCGGGCAGAGTCACGGCCGGCGGGAGGGCCGAGCCCGAGGTGCCGGACAGGGGCGGCGGCGAAAGGGCCGAGCCCGGGGCACCGGGCCGCAACACCGTGGGGACCACCGCCGGGACGGCAGGCCCTGTGGCGCCGGACGGCAGCACCGTCGGCATGTCCGGCGGGTGGGCCGAGTCCGAGGTTCCGGACGGGGGCGGGGTAGGCGGGAGGGCCGCGGTCGGGGCGCCGGACGGCAGCACCGCGGGCACGTCCGACGGGAGGGAAGGGGTCGAGTTGCCGAACGGGGCCAGGGACGTCGAGTGGGCTGAGCCCGGGGCGCCGGGCCGCACCCCTGTGGGCATGGCCGGCGGGAGGGCCGAGTCCGAGGTGCCGGACAGGGGCGGAGTCACCGTCAGGACCGAGCCCAAGGCGCCGGACGGCGGCACCGTGGGGACCACGGCCGGGAGGGCAGGCCCCAAGGCGCCGGACGGCGGCACCGTGGGGACCACGGCCGGGAGGGCAGGCCCCGAGGCGCCGGACGGCGGCACCGTCGGCACGTCCGACGGAAGGGCCGAGCCCAAGGTGCCGGCCGGGGGCGAGGTAGGCGGGAAGCCCGCGGTCGGGGCGCCGGGCCGCAACACCGTAGGGACCGCCGCCGGGAGAGCCGGCCCCGAGGCGCCGGACGGCAGCACCGTCGACACGTCCGGCGGGAGGGCCGCGTCCGAGGTGCCGGACGGGGGCGGAGCCGCCGGAAGGGCCGAGCCCGAGGTGCCGGGCCGCGACACCGTGGGGCCCGCCGACGGAAGGGCAGCACCCGAGGCGTCGGGCGGCAGCACCGTGGGCGAGTCCGACGGGAGGAAAGGGCTCGAGGTGCCGGGCGGTGGCGGGGGCGTCGAGAGGGCCGAGCCCGGGGCGCCGGGCCGCAGCACTGCGGACACGGCTGGTGGGAGGGTCGAGTCCGAGGTGCCGGGCGGGGGCGGCGGCGTCGAGAGGGCCGCGCTCGGGGTGCCGGGTCGCAGCGCCGTCGGCACGTGCGACGGGAGAGCCGGGTCCGAGGCACCGGACGAGGGTGCGGTAGGCGAGAGGGCAGCGACCGAGGTGTCGGACCGGGGCGGGTCCGTCGGGTGGGCCGCGACCGGCCCGCGGGACGGCAGCGCCGTGGGCGCAGCCGTCGGAAGGGCCGAGGCCATGGTGCCTGGCGACGTCGGCGTCAGGCCGCCGGGCGGCAGCGCCGTGGACACGGCCGTCGGAAAGGCCGAAGCCGGGGTGCCTGGCGACGTCGGCGTCAGGCCGCCGGGCGGCAGCACCGTGGGGGCGGTCGCTGAGAAGGGGGAAGCCGGGGTGCCTGACGAGGTCGGCGTCGGCGTCGGGCCGACGGGCGGCAGCGCCGTGGACACGGCCGTCGGAAGGGCCGAGGCCATGGTGCCTGGCGACGTCGGCGTCGGGCCGCCGGGCGGTAGCGCCGTGGGCGCGGCCGTCGGCGGGGCCGAAGACGGGGGGCCTGGCGAGGTCCGCGTGGGGGGCGGGCCGGCGGGGGGTGGTGGCGTGGGGGCGGTTGGTGGGAGGGGGGAAGTCGGGGTGGTGGGGGGTTGGGCCGGGGCCGGGGTGCCAGGTGGTGGGGAGGTCGGGTGGAGGGGGTCGGGCATGGGGGTCCTTAGCGGCGGGTGGCGGCGGTGAGGGCGTCGGCGAGGCGGTCGAGGACGGCCGCGGCCTGTTCGTCGGTCAGGGTGAGAGGGGGGAGGAGGCGCACGACGCTGGAGTGGCGGCCGCCGAGTTCGACGATCAGGCCGCGGTCCAGACAGGCCTGGCGGACGGCCACGGCCACCGCGGGCGAGGCCTCCCCGGTCTCGGGGTCGGCCAGTTCGACGCCGATCATCAGCCCGCGGCCCCGTACGTCCGCCACGCACGGGTGCGACGGGATCAGGCCGCGCAGGGCGGCCAGCATGTGCGCGCCCAGGGTCCGCGCGCGCTCCGCGAGGCCGTTCTCCCGGACGTAGGCCAGCGTCGCGGTGCCCGCCGCCATGGCGAGCTGGTTGCCGCGGAAGGTGCCGGCGTGGGCGCCGGGGGCCCACTGGTCCAGCTCCGCCCGGTACACGATGACCGCGAGCGGCAGGCTGCCCCCGATGGCTTTGGAGAGCACCATGACGTCGGGGACGACCCCCGCGTGGTCGACCCCCCAGAAGGCACCGGTGCGCCCGACCCCCGTCTGGACCTCGTCGGCGATCAGCGGGATCCCCCGCGCCGCCGTGATCTCCCGCATCCTGCGCAGCCAGGCGTCGGGGGCGGGGTGGACCCCGCCCTCTCCCTGGACGGGTTCGACGATCATCCCGGCGGGCGCGGGCACCCCGCTCTTGGGGTCGTCCAGGAGGCTCCGCGTCCATCGGGCCGACAGCTCCGCCCCCTCGGCCCCGCCGACGCCGAACGGGCAGTTGCGGTCCTGCGGATACGGCAGCCGGGTCACCCGTACGTCCGCGGCCCCGCCGGAGACGGCCAGCGCTCCCGCCGTCATGCCGTGGTAGGCGCCCGTGAAGGCGAGCATCCCCGACCGGCCGGTCGCGGTGCGGACCAGGGTGAGCGCGGCCTCCACCGCGTCCGTTCCGGCCGGTCCGCAGAACTGGATGCGGGCGTCCGCGGCCAGTTCCGCCGGCAGGTTGGCGAACAGCTCGGTGGTGAAGGCGTCCTTGACCGGGGTCGCGAGGTCCAGCACGTGCAGCGGGGCCCCCGAGTCGAGGACTCCGCGGATGGCTTCGAGCACCACCGGGTGGTTGTGGCCCAGCGCGAGGGTTCCGGCACCGGAGAGGCAGTCGAGGTAGCGGCGCCCGTCCGCGCCCTCGATGGTCAACCCCCTTGCGCGCACGGGCACGATGGGCAGGGAGCGCGCGTACGTCCGTGCCGCGGACTCCCGTTGCGCCTGCCTGCGCAGGATCCCCTCGCCCGCGGCCGCGCCGAGCAATGCCCCCGCCCCCGCCAACTGCCCTGTCTCCGCGGCCCGGTCCGCCTGCGCCGGGACCTGCTCCCCTGCCGTGGCCTGCTCGCCCGTCCAAGCCGTCAAAGGCACGAGTGTCGCTCCTCCCGCACGGTTGCCCTTCCGGGGTGCGCTTCGAACACCCACGCTGCTCCCCCATCCCCCGTACGTACCAACGACGGTGGCGGCGGCGGATCACGGGTGGGCCCAAGATCCTTGTCCGGCCCGGGTTGCGGCGTCCCGCGCCCGAGGTACGACGCCCCGCGTGCGGGTTACGGCGTCCCGCACCCGCGTTACGGCGTCCCGCGAACCCTTTCCGGCCCGCGGGGAACCGGTGCCCCGGGCTGTGCCGTCCCCCACGACAGCGGCATAGTGGGGTGCTGCAACCCAGGCGCCCGCCTACCCAGGCACCGTCCCGAACCAGGGGCCGTCCCGAACCGGGCACCGTCCCGAACCAAGAACCATCCAGGGGGATTCACGACATGCGACCGATCCGACCGGTCACCGCGATCCTGTGCTCGGCCGCGCTCGCCCTGACCGCCGCGGCGTGCGGGCCCGGCGACGGTGAGACCGACGCCAAGCCGACCGTGGCGGCGAGCCTGCCCACCAGCCTCGACGGGGTGAAGATCCCGGACGGGCTCAAGGACAAGCTCAAGGAGCACGGCATAGACCTGGAGAAGTGGAAGGGGGGTGAGTGGAAGAACTGGAAGAAGGAGGACTGGCTCCGCGAGGCGGGCGACTACATCAACCCGATCATCGAGGACCTCTGGGACCCGGACCGGATGCGCGATGCCTCCAAGACGCCGCAGCCCCCCGCCGTCGACCCCGATGCGGGCAAGGACCAGGGCGTCACCGACCCGACCCCGGCTCCGGTGGCCGCCAAGGCCGCGACTCCTCCCTACCACCAGAGCGTCCCCGCCTCCGGCAAGGTCTTCTTCGACGGGCCCGAGGGATCGATGGTCTGCTCGGCGACCGTGGTCAAGGACCCGGCGCACCCCGGCAAGTCCAACATGGTCTGGACGGCCGGCCACTGCGTGCACGCGGGCAAGGCCGGCGGCTGGTACCGCAACATCGCCTTCGTCCCGTCGTACAACAACAGCGGCAAGACCGCGGCCGCGCTCAAGGGTGCGCCGCGCGAGGAAGTGGCCCCGTACGGCGTGTGGTGGAGCGACTGGGCGCAGACCTCCGACCAGTGGATCGCGACCGGCGGCCCGACCGGCGGCGCGGGTGCCCCGTACGACTTCGCGGTGCTGCACGTGACCCCGGAGAAGGGTGGCGGCAAGTCGCTGGAGGAGACGGTCGGTACGGCGCTCCCGGTGGAGTTCAACGCCCCGGCCGCGCCCAAGATCACGAAGATGACGGCCACCGGCTATCCGGCGGCGGCTCCGTTCGACGGCCAGAAGACCTTCCAGTGTGCCGACAAGCCGGGCCGGCTGTCGCTGAACGCGACCGACCCGACGATGTACCGCATCGGCTGCACGATGACCGGCGGTTCCTCGGGCGGCGGCTGGGTCGCCGCGGGCGCCGACGGCAAGCCCGCGCTGGTGTCGAACACCTCCATCGGCCCCGCCAAGGCGGGCTGGCTGGCCGGGCCCCGGCTGGGTCCGGAGGCGAAGGGCGTCTTCGACGCGGTGAGCGGCAAGTTCAAGTAGCCGTATCGGCGCACCACCACACGACCGAGGGCCCCCGCTGCTGCGGGGGCCCTCGGTCGTTCATCCGGTACGCGTGCGTCAGTGCTTCGCGAGCACGTACGGAGCGAACTCCGACGCCAGTTCGGCGTGTACCCGCGCCTTGAGCAGGGTGCCCTCCTCGATGTGCTCCTCGGAGATCACCTCGCCCTCGGCGTGCGCCCGGGCGACGAGCCCGCCGCGCGTGTAGGGCACGACGGCCTCGATCTCGATCGCCGGCCGCGGCAGCTCGGCGTCGATGAGCGCGAGGAGTTCCTCGATGCCCTGTCCCGTGCGCGCCGAGACGGCGATGGAGCGCTTCTCGATGCGCAGCAGGCGCTGGAGCACCAGCGGGTCGGCCGCGTCCGCCTTGTTGATCACCACGATCTCGGGCACCTTGACGGCGCCGACCTCGCGGATGACCTCGCGGACCGCCGCCAGCTGCTCCTCCGGCGCCGGGTGCGAGCCGTCCACGATGTGCAGGATGAGGTCGGAGTCGCCGACCTCCTCCATCGTGGAGCGGAACGCCTCGACGAGGTGGTGCGGCAGGTGCCGGACGAAGCCGACCGTGTCGGCCAGGGTGTAGATGCGGCCGGACGGGGTCTCGGCCCGGCGCACGGTCGGGTCGAGGGTGGCGAACAGGGAGTTCTCCACCAGGACGCCCGCGCCCGTGAGGCGGTTGAGCAGCGAGGACTTGCCGGCGTTGGTGTATCCGGCGATGGCGACCGAGGGCACCTTGTTGCGGCGCCGTTCCTGCCGCTTGATGTCGCGGCCGGTCTTCATCTCCGCGATCTCCCGGCGCATCTTCGCCATCTTCTCGCGGATCCGGCGCCGGTCGGTCTCGATCTTGGTCTCACCGGGACCGCGCGTGGCCATGCCGCCACCGCCGCCGCCACCCATCTGCCGGGAGAGCGAGGCGCCCCAGCCGCGCAGTCGCGGCAGCATGTACTGCATCTGCGCGAGTGCGACCTGCGCCTTACCCTCTCGGGACTTGGCGTGCTGGGCGAAGATGTCGAGGATGAGCGCGGTCCGGTCGACCACCTTCACCTTGACGACGTCTTCGAGGGCGATGAGCTGGCCGGGGCTGAGCTCACCGTCGCAGACGACGGTGTCGGCGCCGCTCTCCATCACGATGTCGCGCAGCTCGCGCGCCTTGCCGGAACCGATGAAGGTGGCCGGGTCGGGCTTGTCGCGGCGCTGGATCACTCCGTCGAGTACGAGCGCGCCCGCGGTCTCGGCGAGGGCGGCGAGCTCCGCGAGGGAGTTGTCCGCGTCCTGCACCGTGCCGGAGGTCCACACGCCGACGAGGACGACCCGCTCCAGGCGGAGCTGGCGGTATTCGACCTCGGTGACGTCTTCGAGCTCGGTGGAGAGGCCGGCCACGCGGCGCAGGGCCGCGCGCTCCGAGCGCTCGTACTGGGCGCCGTCCCTGTCTCCGTCGATCTTGTGGCTCCAGGCGACGTCCTCTTCCATCAGGGCGTCGGCCCGAAGGCTCTCGGTGAAGCTCTGCGGATCCGGCGCACCCTGTGCGTCGTCCCGCGCGTCCTGGGAAGGGGAAGAAGAGGAGGTCATTGGATCCTTACGTCGTTTTCGAATGCGTCCGCGTCAGGCGAAGCGGAGCCAAGGCCAAAGCTACTCCCGCGCGTGACATAACACTGTCACGTCCAACGTGTGACACTCCCCCGGGATTCCCCCGGACTGCGGAGGTTCCCCGGTGGTGCCCGGCGCCGGCGCGGCGGCCTCGTCGATGGTGGCATGCCCGTTCCACGGGCGTCACACGCTTTTCGGGGCGCTCCACTCCGGGTGCCCCGGCATGGCGGGGGTCTTCTTCCCGTACAGCCACGGCTCCAGGAACGGTCCCAGGTCCCGGCCCGCCTCCTGCGAGGCCAGCCGTACGAAGTCCGCCGTACCCGCGATCGCGTCCCGGTGCTCCCCCACCCAGCGCCGCTCCACCCGGTCGAAGGCCTTGACCCCGATCTCCTGGCGCAGCGCGTACAGGATCAGCGCGGCCCCGTCGTAGACCGCCGGCCGGAACAGCCCGATCTTCTCGCCCGGGGCGGCCGGCTTGGGCGCGGCCGGGGGGCCGCCGGCCGCCCTCCACTGGTCGGAGCGCTGGTACGCCTCGCGCATCCGCCGCTCCAGGGAGTACTTTCCGAGGCCGTCCGCGTACAGGGCTTCGTACCAGGTGGCGTGGCCCTCGTTGAGCCACAGGTCGGACCAGGTGCGCGGGCTCACGCTGTCGCCGAACCACTGGTGGGCCAGCTCGTGGACCATGACGGACTCGACGTACCACTCGGGGTATCCGCCGCCGCCCGCGAACAGCGCGCTCTCGAACAGCGAGAGGGTCTGCGTCTCCAGCTCGAAGCCGGTACGGGCCTTCGCGATCAGCACGCCGTAGTTCTCGAAGGGGTAGCGGCCGACCCGTGCCTCCATCCACTCGACGTGCGCGGCGGTCTTCTTCAGCCAGGGCTCCAGCCGCTCCCGGTCCGCCGCGGGGACCACGTCGCGCAGCGGCAGCCCGTGCGGGCCGGTGCGGTGGATCACGGCCGAGTCGCCGATCGAGACCTGGGCGAGTTCGGTGGCCATCGGGTGCAGCGTCCGGTACGTCCACGTGGTGGCGGCGCCGGCCCGGCGGGCGGGCAGCGCCCCCGGCACCCCGTTGGCCACGGCCGTCAGTCCGGCCGGGGTGCTCACCCGGAAGGTGAAGTACGCCTTGTCGGCGGGGTGGTCGTTGCACGGGAAGACCCGGTGGGCGGCGTCGGCCTGGTTCGCCATGGCCAGCCCGTCGTCGGTGACCACCCAGCCGCCGTCGCCGCGGCCGCGCGGGTCGCTCGTGTGCCGGACGGTGATGTGGAGGGGCAGGTCCGGCTCCACGGGCCGGGCGGGGGTCAGGACGAGGTCCTCGCCGACGCTCGCGAAGCCGGCCGGCTCTCCGTTGACCTCGGCGGAGGCCACTTTCCCGTGGGTGAAGTCGAGATTGACGGTGTCGAGCCGGGTGAGGCTGCGGGCGTCGATGACGGTGACCGCGTCGAGGGGGCTGTTGTTGTCCTTGTAGGCGAAGGACAGGTCGTACGAGAGCACGTCGTACCCGGGGTTGCCGAGCTCGGGGAACAGTACGTCGCCGATGCCGAGCGCCCTGGGCGGGGGCACGACGGCGGCGACGAGGGTGAGGGAGGCCGCGGCCAGCAGGGCGGCGCGCAGGCGCGGGGAGGTGAGCTGCATCCCCCACCGCTTATCAGCGCCCGGCACGCGCCCGCGAACGGCGCGCGACGGGGCCACCCGAAAGGGGTAGGGCGGGCCGGTTTCCCTGGGGAAGCGGGGGCGCGGAGGCGGGCCCCGGTTCCCCAGGGACCGTCCTACGCCCGGCTGACGTCGTAGACCCCCGGTACGTCCCGCATGGCCCGCATCAGGGCCGGCAGGCCCGTCGCGTCGGGCAGTTGCAGGGTGTAGCTGTGCCGGACCCGCTGTTCGACCGGCGGCTCCACGGTCGCGGAGACCACTTCGACCCCCTCGCGGGCGATGGCCTCGGTCAGATCGGCCAGCAGGTGGGGGCGGCCGAACGATTCGGCGAGCAGGGTGACCCGGCAGTCCGCGGTCGCCCGCCAGTGCACGGCGACGGGGGTCCGCCCCACCGCCCGCATCTGGGCCACGGTCGCGCAGTGCACCCGGTGCACGGTGACGGCCCCGCCGCGTACGACGAACCCCTCGACGGCGTCCGGCGGCACCGGGGTGCAGCATCCCGCGAGCCGCACGGTGGCGTCGGGCAGGTCGGCGACGGCGTTGCCCCCGCCGCTGCGGAGGCCGATCACCGACAGCGGCGCCCTGGGCGCGGCGTCGGCGGGCCGGGCCCCGTCGGGGTGGGACTCCAGCCAGCTGCTGACGGCGATCCGGGCGGCCGGGGTCTTGGCGTGGTCCAGCCAGTCGGCGGTGGGCCCCGAGGAGGCGTCCTGCGCGAGCAGGAGCTGGACGGTGTCCCCGTCGGCGAGCCGGGAGGACAGGGAGGTCAGGCGCCCGTTGACCCGGGCGCCGATACAGCCGTGGGCCGCCTCGCCGTACTGCGCGTAGGCGGCGTCGATACAGCTGGCGCCGGCCGGCAGGCTGATCGTGCCGGGGGCACCCCCGTCGGCCCGGAACACGGTGATCTCCCGGTCCTGGGCCAGCTCCGAGCGCAGGACGTCCCAGAAGGTGTCGGGGTCGGGCGCCGACTGCTGCCAGTCGAGCAGCCGCGAGAGCCAGCCGGGCCGGGTCGGGTCGACCCGCTCCTCCTCGCAGTCGGCCGCCGCGATCGGGTCGGCCGCCGGCGGGCCCGTGTACGGATTGCCCAGCGCCACCACGCCCGCCTCGGCGACCCGGTGCATCTGCCGGGTCCGGACGATGACCTCGGCGACGTACCCCTCGGGCGTGGCGAAGGCGGTGTGCAGGGACTGGTAGAGGTTGAACTTCGGGGAGGCGATGAAGTCCTTGAACTCGGAGATGACCGGGGTGAAGCAGGTGTGCAGCTCCCCCAGGACGGCATAACAGTCCGCGTTCTCCCCCACGAGGACCAGCAGGCGGCCGAAGTCGGAGCCGCGCAGCTCCCCGCGCTTGAGGGAGATCCGGTGCACGGAGACGAAGTGCCGGGGCCGCACCACCACCTCGGCGGAGATGCCCGCTTCGCGCAGGACGGCCCGTACCGAGTCGGCGATGGCGGGCAGCGGGTCGCGCTCGCCCGCGTGGGCCGCGATGAGGGCGCGGGTGTGCTCGTACTCCTCGGGGTGCAGGATCGCGAAGACGAGGTCTTCCAGCTCGGTCTTCAGTGCCTGCACGCCGAGCCGTTCGGCGAGCGGGATGAGCACGTCGCGGGTGACCTTGGCGATGCGTGCCTGTTTCTCGGGGCGCATCACCCCGAGGGTGCGCATGTTGTGCAGCCGGTCGGCGAGTTTGATGGACATGACGCGGACGTCGTTGCCGGTGGCGACGAGCATCTTGCGGAAGGTCTCGGGCTCGGCGGCGGCGCCGTAGTCGATCTTCTCGACCTTGGTGACCCCGTCGACGATGAAGCAGACCTCGGCGCCGAACTCCTCGCGGACCTGATCGAGGGTCACGTCCGTGTCCTCGACCGTGTCGTGGAGGAGGGAGGCCGTCAGGGTCGTGGTTTCGGCCCCCAGTTCGGCCAGGATGAGCGTCACCGCGAGCGGATGTGTGATGTACGGCTCACCGCTCTTGCGCATCTGGCCGCGGTGCGAGGTCTCCGCGAGCAGGTACGCACGGCGCAGGATCGACAGGTCCGCGTCGGGGTGATGGGCGCGGTGCGCTTCGGCGACATGACCGATGGCGTCCGGCAGCCGGTCCCGGGGCGTGGGCCCGAGCAGCGCAGCGCGTCCGAGTCGTCGCAGGTCAAGCCTGGTCCGGCCGCGTCTGCGAAGTTCGGGCAGCGCTTCGGGACGTGCTTCGGGGTTCGTGGCCTCTGCACTCATGGGCACCTCCGACGGCTTCGACCGGCGGTGGTGGGCATGGGGTGCGCCCGCAGGGCCGGTGCCTGATGCTACCGACCCCACCACGTGGCGCAGTCCACCTCTCGCTCAGCGTGAAACGGATCACCCATTAGAGGGAAGCTTCAGACGAAAGCCGTTTCGGTGAGCCAGGCGGGATCGAACTCGCCCTCGGCCACGATCACGGCGGGTCCGGTCATCTCGATCCGCCCGTCGGGGTGCTCGGCGATGACCAGGGTGCCGCCGGGCAGATCGACGGTGTACGCGACGCTCTCGCCGGTGACGGCCGGGTCCGCGCCGTCGCGGCGGATGGCCGCCACGGCGACCGCGCAGGCGCCGGTGCCGCAGGAGCGGGTCTCGCCGGAGCCGCGCTCGTGGACGCGCATGGCGACGTGCCGGGGGCCGCGGTCGACGACGAACTCGACGTTGACGCCCGTCGGGTAGGCGGAGGCCGGGCTGTAGGGGGGCGCGTCCAGCAGGTTCCCGGCGTCGTCCAGGCTGTCGACGAAGGCCACCGCGTGCGGATTGCCCATGTTGACGTTGCGCGCGGGCCAGGAGCGGTCGCCGACGGAGACGGTGACCTCGCCCTCGGGCAGTTCGGCGCGGCCCATGGAGACGGTCACGTCGCCGGTCTTGTCGAGGTGCACCCGCTTGACTCCGCCGCGCGTGGCGACGGCCAGGTCGCCCGGCTCCACGTGCCCGGCGTGCTGGAGGTAGCGGGCGAAGACGCGGACGCCGTTGCCGCACATCTCGGCGATGGAGCCGTCGCTGTTGCGGTAGTCCATGAACCACTCGGCCTCGCCGGCCAGGTGCGCCGCCTCGGGGTGCGCGGCGGAGCGCACGACGTGCAGCACGCCGTCCGCGCCGATCCCGGCCCGCCGGTCGCACAGCCGGGCGACGGCGGAGGCCGGCAGCTCGATGGCGTTGTCGGGGTCCGGGACGATCACGAAGTCGTTCTCGGTGCCGTGGCCCTTGAGGAAGGAAAGGCTGGTCTGCGTCACCCGGCCATGGTACCGAGCCGCGGACGGACGGAGCCGGGCCGCTCCGTTAGCGGAGCCGGGCCACCCGGTACACCGCGAGCGCCACGACACCCAGGGCGACCAGCGCGTACAGCAGGGCGAGGCGCCAGTCGGGGCGCTGCCCCGAGCCGCGGGCCGGGAGCCCCGGCAGGGCGTAGCCCACGCGGCGGGCGGCCATCATGCCCCAGCCGCCCGCGCAGCAGCTGATGAGGAATCCGAGCATGGCGACGACCGCTCCGCCGTCGCCGAACTCGAAGGCGAGCGGGAAGGCGAACATCAGGGATCCGGCCGCGGCCAGCATGACGATGGGGGCGATCTGCCACAGCCTGAGGCGGCGCTGCGGGCGCAGTTCCACCTCGAACGCGGGGGCGGCGGCGGCCTCCGCCTCGGCGGAGTCCGGCGCGTCCGGGCCGTCGGGGCTCAGCCGCGCGGGATCCGCGGGCAGTCCGAGGCCGTCTGCGTCCGCGGGCAGGGCGAGGGCCTCGGCGAGTACGTCGGCGGTCGGCATCGCTCCGCCGGGCAGGCCGTCGCCGTCCGCGAGGGCCTGGTGAAGCGTCGGGTCCGTTTCCCGTCGGGTGTCGTCCCGACCGGTGTCACGAGGGCCGGCCTCCATCGCCACGCGCCCTCCCCACTTGGACTTCGTACGCCGCCGTTCACCGCCGGTGACGGCACCGGCGGAAGTTTGATGATGGCACGCCGTCAGGCCCCGGACGGGCGTGCGGGGCGTCCCGATGCCATCACGTGATCAGGCTGTGACCGCTCGTTCGACCAACGACTGCGCGAGTCCGGCGAGTTCCCCGCGGTCCTCGGCCGCCCCGCTGAGCCAGTGCACCCTCGGGTCGCGGCGGAACCAGGAGTCCTGGCGGCGGGCGAACCGCTTGGTGGCGCGGACCGTCTCGGCGCGTGCCTCCTCCTCCGTGCACTCCCCGGCGAGGGCGGCCAGCACCTGCTGGTAGCCGAGCGCTCTGGAGGCGGTGATTCCGCCCCGCAGGCCCGCGGCCTCCAGCGTGCGGACCTCGTCCACCAGCCCGTCCTCCCACATCCGGTCCACGCGCAGCGCGATCCGCTCGTCGAGCTCGGGCCGGGCCACGTCCACGCCGATCTGGACCGTGTCGTAGACGGACTCGTGGCCGGGCAGGTTCGCGGTGAACGGGCGCCCGGTGATCTCGATGACCTCCAGCGCGCGCACGATGCGGCGGCCGTTGCTGGGCAGGATGGCCTGCGCGGCGGCCGGGTCGGCGGCGGCGAGGCGGGCGTGCAGGGCGCCGGGGCCGCGCAGGGTGACCTCGGCCTCCAGCCGGGCCCGGACCTCGGGGTCGGTGCCGGGGAACTCCATGGCGTCGAGCGCGCCGCGCACGTAGAGCCCGGAACCGCCGACGAGGACCGGCGTACGGCCCTGGGCGAGCAGCTTGTCGATCTCGGCGCGGGCGAGGCGCTGGTACTCGGCGACGCTCGCCGTCTCGGTGACGTCCCAGATGTCGAGGAGGTGGTGCGGAACCCCTCCGCGCTCCTCGGTCGTCAGTTTGGCGGTACCGATGTCCATCCCCCGGTACAGCTGCATCGAGTCGGCGTTGACGACTTCGCCGTCGAAATGACGGGCCAGGGCTACGCCCAGATCGGACTTTCCGGCCGCGGTGGGTCCTACGACGGCGATGACCCGCGGGGCGGGGGCTGCTTTCCTCACCGCACCAGTCTCGCAGCCCCTCGTCAAGGCGCTGCCATGTACCCGATCGAGCTACGTGACGTGGCTGCTTCGGGGTCGTTGCCCTGGCGGGGTTCCGGCGGGCGCGCGCCTGCCGTACGGCGGCCCGCCCACGGCGGAACTTCACTCACACGAGTAACGTTATAGGAGTAGACATGGGCATTTTGGACCGGCTTCTCGGCCGCAAGACCCAGGCGACGACCGAAGAGGCCGTTTCCGCGGATCTGACGGTGGAGTCCGCGACGGCCGACGAGGCCGGGACCGAGCAGGCTGTGGCGGAGGAGAGCGCGGCGGTGGAAGCCGTCGAGATCCCGAAGCAGCAGTCGGCGGAGACCACCGCGGACACCGAGGCCGCAGAGGGTGCCCGTACGTAGCCTCGCTATTGGAAGGTGACCCATGGGCCTGCTGGACAATCTGAAGGCCAAGCTCGCGCCCGCCAAGGACAAGGTCGGCGACCTCGCTGCACAGCACGAGGGCAAGATCTCCCAGAATCTGGAGAAGGTGGCCAAGGCCGTCGACTCCAAGACCAAGGGCAAGTACAGCGGCCAGATCTCTAGCGGCGCGGACAAGGCGAAGGACGCTCTGGGCAAGATCGCGCACAAGGACGCGCCCGGCGGGCCGACGCCGCCGGCCGCTTCCTGACGCGGTCCCGGACCCCGGACTCCCCGGCCTTGCAGAAGGGGCGCGGCACCACTCGGTGC